>CAIUKU010000454.1 GCA_903899825.1 uncultured Bacteroidales bacterium
CAACTAACATTTTATAAATTAGAACATTATGAAAACGGAAAAGATTCACATCGGTAAAATTGTTGAAGGTGCTTTTAATCAGAGTAATTTGAATAAAGCAGAATTTTCGAGGGCTATTGGAATATTACCACAAAATCTAAACACTAGGTTCGAAAGTGAGGATTGGAGTGTAATAAAATTAATTAGTGCAGGTAAAGCACTTAATTTTGATTTTTCCTCTTTACTAACTTTAGAAAATGGCGAACAAAAGATTATTCAAAAACCTAAAGTAATACTTCAAATTGAAGTTGAAGATGATAAAATTAACGATATATTGAAAATTGTAGAAGACAAAAAATTGTATAACATTTTAAAAAGATAGATTATGAAAAATGAAATAGATTTTAAAAAAGTAGTGGAAAATATTGTAATCTCTTTAGAAAATAAAAAAGAGATAGAATCTGCAATAACTGATACTATTGTAAAATTTCCAAATTACACAAAAGAATATATTTATTTAAGGCTAATACAATCTACTGTAAATAATATTGATTTTTCTGATAAATTTAAACTTCAAACAAATCAGCAAATTAATAGATTAATTCAAAATCTAGATAAATAAGATAATGGAAAACGAACACATAGAATTAACAGTAAATGATACTTTTGAAATAATAAAATACTTACCAAAGTATTTAAGAACATCAATAGGAGATGTATATATTTTGAATTTTATTAAAAATGATTGGGATTATCATGATAATTCCTATATTGCTAGATATGCCAAATTAAATAATACAAGTATAAGTACTGTAAAATTTAAAGTAGAAGTACAAGGTACAACGTTTGAAAATGTAGTTTTTCTGATTTATAAAGAATATAGAAAATTATGTATTGAAGGAAAAGCTAACGGAAAAAATTGGATTTGATATGAAAAAACTAACATTAGGAATTGCCATCGGAATAGTATTTACAGCGATGGTTGGTATGGGTATTGAAGGATATGTAGTAAGTAAGCAAACAGCCAATGCTGAAAAATCAGAAAATCTAATTGTTTTTACAGATTCAAAACCGGTAATGGAATATGAATATTTAGGAACAATAAAAATGGCAATTGCATGGACTGGCAAATATTATGAAGTACGACAGTATATGATTAAGACTGCTAAGAAAAAATATCCTAATGCTGAAGCTGTTATTTTAGATGGTGGTGGTAGTGCTGATGTAATCAAATTCAAGTAATTAACTACTTTTTTTTATATAAAAAGAGGGGACTCGAACCAAGTAGTTCGAGCCCTTTCCGTAACGATAACGCAACAAAAATAGGCAAAAAACAGGTAAAACAGAAAATTAAATAATTGATAGTCAACGCATTAAGTTTTTTCAAAAAAGTGGGGGTTCGAGTCCCTTCAGCCGCACAAACTTTAGTAAGTTGTTGATTATCCACTAAATACGAACGTGTTTAGTGGATAATTAGTTTAAAAAGCGCAACAAAAACGAAACATAACTTTTACGTTGATTA
>CAIUKU010000455.1 GCA_903899825.1 uncultured Bacteroidales bacterium
ATATTCTCAAAATTATAATTCCCGGGTAATTGTGTCTGAATCTGATCAGAGTGATTAAAATAAGAATATTGTATTTTTAAGAATGGATTAGATGATAAATTTTTGCCTTTACAAAACGCTGAGATATCAGTGCCATAAGTGATTTTTTCAATATTTTCAGCTAATTTTACTAAAAGTTCATTATCAAGATTTATAAAAATTTTTCCGTTCTTCTTTTGAATAGCTTTATATAAGTCATTTTTTGTTTTAATCACACCTTCAAGTCCACCAAAACCTTCGAGGTGAGCTTTACCAATGTTTGTAATTATACCAAAATCAGGATCAGCTATTTGACAAAGTTCACCAATTTCACCTATATGATTGGCACCCATTTCAATAATTGCAATTTCATGTTCTTTTGTAATGGAAAGTATCGTTAAAGGGACACCAATATGATTGTTAAGGTTTCCAATAGTAGCCAATGTTTTGTATTTTTGAGACAATACTATGTTTAAGAGTTCTTTGGTAGTAGTTTTTCCATTGGTTCCTGTTATGCCAATAACAGGAATATTCAATGTATTGCGATGAAATTTGGCCAATTGCTGTAATGCAAGTAATACATCATCAACCAGAATGTATTGTTCATTTTTTTTATACTTAGCTTCGTCAATAATGGCGAAAGCTGCACCATCTTTTATTGCCTTTTCAGCAAAAGTATTCCCATTAAAGTTTTCACCTTTCAAGGCAAAAAAAAGCGAATTCCGGTTTATATTTCTTGAATCAGTTGATATAACAGGATGTAATTTAAAAATACTGTAAATTTCTTCAATATTCATTGTTGGATTTTTATAAAATGAAAACCCCATCTACATTGCTGTAAATGGGGTTTGCAAATATTTTAGATTTTTTATTTGGCTTGAAATGGAGCACCGACTCTTGTCATAGCACACCTAAACCCAATGTTATCCGTTGATTGGTTTTGATCTAAAAATCTTCTGGCACCGGGACTTAAATAGTAAGCTTTGTCTTTCCATGAACCGCCCTTATAAACTCTGGCTTCATCATTAATCATTGAAGAAACTGCATATTCATACATTAGTTTGGTATTGTTTTCGCTTCCTTGCTCAGTAAGCCAGTCATTTACCAATACCGTTGAATAATCACCATCCAGATAATTAATATTATTGGCTTTACGATAATTTCTTCTGTTTACGTTTTCTTCAACCGTAACATTTTCATAAACAATTCTTCCTAAACTGTCTTTTTCTTTGATCATTCCATCAGAATCAACTGTTTTCTTTTTATAAACATTCCCTCTGAAAGGATTTAAATCATTCATATCCTCATGAGACAGCGGACGGTAAACATCCATTACCCATTCAGATACATTACCAGCCATATTGTATAAACCATAATCATTGGGCCAGTATGCATAAACAGGTGCAGTATGGTCAGCAGCATCATTCAAGTTACCTGCAACTCCCATATAATCACCTCTTCCTCTTTTAAAGTTGGCAACCATTTCTCCATAGGCATTTTTATCGTCAGTACGTGTCAGATGACCGTTCCAGGGATAAATCCTTCTTTCAATAACTCTTTCATACATTGTATTACCAATGAGTCCCAGCGCAGCAAATTCCCATTCAGCTTCAGTTGGGAGTCTGTATTTAGGTAACAGGATATTATCTTCCATTCTTACTTTACGGGTACCGGAACCAGATGGATTCAGATCTTCTAAATCTTCTCTGACTAAACCTTCATACTGTCCTGCATAATATGCATCTGTATTGAAATTATTTTCATTGGTTTGATCAGGATTAATTTCTAAAATACCCATTTGTACAAGAATATCCTCATTTACGCGATCTGTTCGCCATGCACAATAATCGTTTGCCTGTATCCAGTTTACGCCGACTACAGGATAATCTCTGTAAGATGGGTGGTGTAAATAGAACTCTGCAATATCTTCGTTATAAGAAAGTTCATTTCGCCAAACCATTTGATCAGGTTGTGCCTTTTTAACAACTTCAGGAAAATCAGTCCCATATACTCTTCCTAGCCAATAAAGGTATTCCAGATAGTCGAGATTACGGATTTCGGTTTCATCAATATAAAACGAACTAACTGTAATTCTACGGGGAGTGTTATTCCAATCAGTCATCACATCCTGTTCAGTTCGTCCCATAACAAATGTACCTCCTTCAACAAATACAAGACCTGGTCCTGTATCTTGTTCCTGAAGGTCGGCAACTTCAAATCCTCCATTTTCAGGATTATTATAATCCCAACCAGTAGTAGAAGATTGTTCGGATTGACTACCACATGCAGAAAGTAATAATAATAAAATAGCGAATTTACTAAATCTGCTGATTGTGTTTTTATTGCTCTTAATCATATTATTTGAATTGTGATTATTTCTTAATTTATTTATAA
>CAIUKU010000456.1 GCA_903899825.1 uncultured Bacteroidales bacterium
TAAAACAACAAAAAACACAATTTACACATATCATTACAGGTATAAACCACATTATCAACACATGCATTTAAAATATTATATAATAAATTACTTTACATAAGAAAAACAGAACAATCATTTCTCAAAAGTACATAAATTTTAGATTCTGTTTATATAGTTAAATGAAAAGTTTTTATTGTAATTTTGCAAATAATTTAATAATTGCATTATAAAATGAATAAAGAAAATTTTCAAAACACTCAAAACACCCTCGGTAAAATTATCCACGACTGGTTGTTACAGATTGGTTTCAACGAAAGCGCAGCATTGCTACTGAAAGGTGTTATCATTGTGATTGCATTATTTTTATTAAGTATAATCGTATTTTATATTACAAGAAAAATAATCGTTAAAATACTCCATGAAATAGCCAAAAGAACAGAAACTACCTGGGATGATATTATGATTGAACGCCGTGTATTTCACCGTTTAGCCTATATTGCACCTGCAATCATCATCCATGAGTTGATGCCTTCGATGCTAAAAGACTATTTAACCTGGATCGTTATTATACAAGCTGCACTGGAAATATACATGGTTCTGATTATCATAATAGTAATGGATGCATTTTTTAGTGCGTTGATAGATATATATCAGAACTATGAAGTTGCAAAGTTTAAACCCATCAAAGCATACGTTCAGATTTTTAAAATTATCGTATATTTAATCAGCGGAATTATTATTATTTCCATATTGATTAATAAATCACCGGTATACCTGCTGACCGGTTTGGGTGCAATTTCGGCAGTATTAATGTTGATATTTAAAGATACTTTACTGGGTTTTGTAGCAAGTATTCAGTTATCGAGCAACGATATGCTACGTCCCGGCGATTGGATAACAATCAATAAATTCGGTGCTGATGGCACAGTGCTAGATATAAATTTAACAACAGTTAAAATTGAAAATTTTGACAAAACCATTACTACCATTCCAACTTATTCATTAATATCAGACGCTTTCCAAAACTGGAGAGGAATGGAAGAATCGGGTGTAAGGAGAATAAAACGGTCTATCATATTAAATATGAACAGTATAAAATTTTGTTCACCTGAAATGATTGAAAAATTCAGCAGATTCCATCTAATCAGGCAATACATTACTGAAACACAGGAATCCCTTCATGCTTTCAATACTGCCAATCAGTTTGGAAACACTGAAAACGTTAACGCCAAACAACAAACCAATTTAGGTGTATTCAGAGCGTATGTTGAGGCCTATTTACAGGATAATCCTCATTTATCAAAAAATAATGCAATTATAGTTCGGCAGTTGCAACCAACAGAGAGAGGCTTACCCATCGAAATCTACGCATTCAGCACCATACTGGAATGGGGTAAATATGAAGATCTGATGGCTGATATTTTTGATCATATATTAGCGGTAGTCCCTGAATTTGAATTACAGCTTTTCCAGAACCCGAGCGGATCTGATTTCAAAAGTCTTGTGAATGTGGGAAGTTAATTGGAAGTTGGAAGACGGAAGTCAGAAGTTGGAAGTCAGAAGTCGGAAGTCGGAAGTCGGAAGTCGGAAGTCGGAAGTCGGAAGTCAGAAGTCAGAAGTTGGAAGTCAGATAATAGAGGATAGAGGATAGATTATGTTTAATTATAGGGTTTCTAGACTTTTATGGGGTTAGGAGTTTAGACCATTAGACTATTAGACTATTAGGTTTTAGGTTAAGGGAATGAAGTATACTACATGAAAGCCAGCCTAAAAGAGGAGACTGTTTTGAAAATTATTGTTTTTTTTAAATCGCCAATTGCCTTATCGCCCCATCGCTCCATCGCTCCATCGCTCCATTGTCCAATCGCCCAATCACTAAATCACTAAATCACCAAATCACTAAATCACTAAATCACTAAATCACCAAATCACCAAATCGCCCAATCACCCAAACACCAAATGAAATCAGGCTAATTCATCATTTTTTTACATTTTTCCCAAGATTACTTCCTTGAATTAAAGAAAAAATACTACTTTTGCGTAATAATAGGGTTGTTAACTCAGTTGGTTCAGAGTGCCACCTTGACAGGGTGGAAGTCACAAGTTCGAGTCTTGTACAGCCCACTATTATCAGCATAAAAGGATTGCAAATCGAAAGCTTTGCAATCCTTTTTTTTTTTATATTGATAAGCAAAGCTTAGTAAATCTTATTATTAATAATTTCATTTTAAAAAATTAAGAACATTCAATGATTAA
>CAIUKU010000457.1 GCA_903899825.1 uncultured Bacteroidales bacterium
ATAATTATATTCCTGAATATTAATTTATTTGCATCAAAACCAACAAGGAATGGCAAGCTTAATCTGGTAGTTATAGATGCAGGACATGGCGGACATGATCCTGGCGCAATTGGAAGTAAATTAAAAGAAAAGGATGTTGTACTTGTACTTGCTCTGAAATTAGGAAAATTAATAGAATCAAATTTCAGTGATGTTAAAGTGATTTATACCCGAAAAACAGACGAATTCATTGAACTTTACCGTCGGGCTCAGATTGCAAACGAAAATCATGCTGATCTTTTTATTTCATTGCATATCAATGCTTCAAAAAATAAATCTGCATACGGGTTCGATACTTTTGTAATGGGCTTACATAAAAGTAAGGCTAATCTTGAAGTCGCAAAAAAAGAAAACGCTGCGATTTTATACGAAGAAAATTACAAAACCAGTTATGATGGTTTTGATCCAAATTCACCGGAAGCGAATATAATTTTTTCACTTTATCAGAATGCATATCTCGATCAAAGCCTCGATCTGGCTGCAAAAGTTCAAAAACATTGCCGGAATAACATCAAAACAATTGACAGAGGTGTTAAGCAAGCTGGTTTACTGGTGTTGTACAAAACCACAATGCCTGCAGTTCTGATTGAAAACGGTTTTATAAGCAATATAAATGAAGAGGAATTCTTAGGAACTGATAAAGGGCAAAATGATATTGCACTTTCAATTTTTAATGCTTTTAAGGAATACAAATTTAAAACAGAAGGCTTTAACAATCAGGCACAAATGATATCCCCAAAAGTTGATGAAGAAAAAATATTTTCAAAATTAACTGAAAAAGCTGATACTGTCAAATTATCAACTACTTCTAAAAATGAAATATCATTCAGGATTCAATTTGCAACATCTGCAACTGAAAAATCAATTTCAGCTCCGGAATTTTCAAATTTAGAGAAAGTAAAAAAATATTTTCATGGGAATCTATATAAATATACAGTTGGAGATGAACTTAACTTGATAGAAGCAAATAAACTATTATTGAAAATGCAGGAAAAGGGGTTTAAAGATGCATTTGTGGTTGCTTTTTTAAACGGAGAAAGAATTTCACCATCTCAGGCAGTAAAATTGATTAATGAAAAAAAATAGCATTTATTGTTGTTTTTGAACTGTTGTTTTTGAAAAATTATGTAGGTTTGTAAAAAATTATAAAAAGATTATACTTTGAAAATTACAAGAGAGATTAAAATCGGAGCTTTATTTATACTTACAATTGCTATTGTTATCTGGGGCGTAAATTTTATGAAAAGCAAAGATATCTTTTCCAGCCAGAAAGTTTGTTATGCTTATTATCCTAAAGTTGACGGTTTGGTTTCGTCTAACCCTGTGTATATTAATGGAATAAAAGTTGGCTATGTAAAAGATGTTGGATTTGTAAGTGATGAATCTTCAAATATTAAAGTTGCTATTGTTATTAGTTCTAAGTTGGCAGTTCCCGATAATTCTGTTGCAAAAATTTATAGTGCTGATTTGATGGGCTCAAAGGCAATTCAGATTATCATGGGCAATTCAAAAACAACATTAAAAGGAGGTGAAATATTAAAATCAGATATCGAAGCTGATTTAAAAGAGGAAATTAGCCGTCAGGTACTTCCTCTTAAGCTTAAAGCTGAAGAATTAATGAGTTCTTTTGATTCTGTTTTAATTGCCGTCAAATTAATTTTCAATCAATCGACCCAACAAAATCTTTCAAAAAGTTTTGAAAATATTAAAATCTCACTTGATAATATCAAAAATACCACATATAATGTTGATACATTGGTATCTACTCAGCGTAATCGTTTGGCTTCAATTATTAATAATTTTGAATCTATTTCACATAATATCAGAAACAGTAACGAAAAAATTGCCAATATTATAGCTAATTTTTCAACTTTAAGCGATAGTTTGGCAAAATCCAATATCAATCAAACGATTCATTCTGCAAATAAAGTATTGGGTGATATGTCAGGAATCATGCAGAAAATAAATAAAGGTGAAGGCAGCATTGGAATGCTTGTTAACAATGATACGCTTTACAAAAGATTAGAATCTTCTGCCAAAAACCTGGATTTGCTTCTTGAAGATTTGCGATTACGTCCTGAAAGATACGTAAAAATAAGTGTCTTTGGAGGGAAAAAGAAATAGTCATAAATGTTAAGTATTAAGTGTTAAGTATTAAGTTAAGTTTTAAATCATTATTGAATAAACTGACAAATTACAGCTCTCCAAAATCCAGGCATTAATAAAATAATCATATTTTAAAGAAATGAAAGAATTTCAGCAACAAATTGCTAAAGGTATTCCAACTGAATTACCACAATCACAATCATGGGATTCAACTATCAATCATGCTCCTAAGCGCAAGGATATCCTTAATAATGATGAAAAAAAACTCGCATTGCAAAATGCCTTGCGTTATTTTAAACCACAGCATCATGCTATTCTTGCACCTGAGTTTTTAAAGGAATTGAATGATTATGGAAGGATATATATGTATCGTTTTCGACCTCAATACAAAATGTATGCCCGTCCTATTGAAGAATATCCATACAAAACCAAACAAGCCGCAGCCATTATGCTGATGATACAGAATAATCTTGATTATGCTGTAGCTCAACATCCACATGAACTGATTACCTATGGTGGTAATGGTGCTGTTTTTCAAAACTGGGCGCAATACTTGCTTTGTATGCAATATTTATCAGAAATGACGGATGAACAAACATTGGTTATGTATTCAGGTCATCCGATGGGTTTGTTCCCATCTCACAAAGATGCACCAAGAGTTGTAGTTACCAATGGGATGGTTATTCCTAATTATTCAAAACCAGATGACTGGGAAAAATTTAATGCCCTTGGTGTTTCCCAATATGGTCAAATGACAGCAGGATCCTATATGTATATTGGTCCTCAGGGGATTGTACATGGTACAACCATTACTGTATTGAATGCCGGGCGAAAAATTCAAAAAGAAAATGAAGGGCTGGCAGGGAAGCTGTTTGTAACTTCCGGTTTGGGCGGAATGTCCGGTGCACAACCAAAAGCTGCTGTAATTGCAGGATGTATTGGAATTGTTGCTGAGGTTAATCCAAAAGCCACTCATACGAGGCATTCTCAAGGATGGGTAGATGAAGTTTTTGATAATTTGGACCTTCTGATGCTCCGTATCAAAAAGGCAAAATCAGGAAAAGAAGTGGTATCTATTGCCTATCAGGGGAATATTGTTGATTTATGGGAAAAACTGGATGCTGAAAACATTGAAGTTGAATTAGGTTCCGATCAAACTTCTCTCCATAATCCATGGGCAGGAGGCTATTATCCAGTAGGTTTAAGTTTGGAAGCATCCAATAAAATGATGGCTGAAAACCCTGATTTATTCAGACAAAAAGTGCAGGAATCTTTAAAACGACAAATAACTGCTATTAATAAATTAACTGCCAAAGGGATGTATTTCTTCGATTATGGCAATGCTTTTTTACTGGAAGCTAGCAGGGCAGGAGCTGATGTGATGAAAGCAGATGGAAATTTTAAATATCCTTCTTATGTTCAGGATATTATGGGTCCTATGTGTTTCGATTATGGTTTTGGTCCTTTCCGTTGGGTATGTACTTCCGGTAAATCCGAAGACCTTGATAAAAGCGATATGATTGCTATGAATATTCTGGAAGAGATTTCAAAAACTTCTCCGCTTGAAATACAACAACAAATGAGGGATAATATACAGTGGATTAAAGGAGCAAAAGCCAATAAACTGGTAGTAGGCTCTCAGGCACGTATTTTATATGCTGATGCTGAAGGTCGGATTAAAATAGCTGAAGCTTTTAATATTGCCATTCAAAAGGGAGAAATATCAGCTCCAATTGTATTGGGTAGAGATCATCATGACGTTTCAGGAACAGATTCACCTTATCGTGAAACTTCAAATATTTATGATGGCTCCCGTTTTACGGCTGATATGGCCATACAGAATGTAATCGGTGATGCTTTCCGTGGAGCAACCTGGGTATCTATCCACAATGGAGGTGGAGTAGGATGGGGCGAAGTAATCAATGGTGGTTTTGGAATGCTGCTTGATGGTTCAGCCGATGCTGATAGAAGATTGAAAAATATGCTGTTTTGGGATGTAAACAATGGGATTTCGCGAAGAAGCTGGGCAAGAAATAAGGAAGCAATATTTGCAATTAAAAGAGCTATGGAAGTTGAACCCAAATTAAAAATTACATTACCAAATTTTGCAGATGATGATTTAATTAATAATTTAATCTAATCGTTATGAAAAGATTATTTGCTTTTATTTTTGCTATTTTAGTATTTGTCAACTCAAATTCACAGATTTATATTGGCTATCAAAATCTTGATACAAAATATGTAATACATTCTGAAAAAGACTTGCCAAAGTTGAAAAATAGTACATTGATTTTTGTTTTACCTCATCAATTCCTTGAATATGAAAATGAAGTTGAGCAAATATTTAAAGATGTATGGACTGTTTCCAAATATGAAATAATTAATTTTAATAATCTGAATGAATATGAACAGTCAGACGAACTTCATTCATTTCTAACATTAGATGTTTTAGGTTATAAAAATAGTCAAAATCCATTTATGACATTTTATGATATATATTTTAACTTATGGATGTATGGAAATGAAAAAAATATAAAAAAAACGAATACCACTTTTGGAAGAATTGGATTAAGTCAAACAGAAGAAAATTTAAAAATCTGTAAGGAATTATTTAAATCAGATAATCTTACCAATACATACAAAACACTTTATAATAAAGCTAATTTCAGCAACTTAACACTTGGTTATTTTAAAACTTATATTAGTATTATGAATAAGGTTTTATCTAAAAACAAACTTACAAAGTATGGGAACGAGGGAAATGCCAAAGAAGATGAAAAACAGCTTATACCACTTTCTAAAGAAACTTTATATATACCTGATTATATAATTCTTAAATATACAAAATCAAAAAAAATAAAAGAAGAAAAATTAAATGCAAATGATTTGATGGAAGATTATCCTTTTAATTGGAAAATTTCAACCAATGAGGAAATAAGTGATAAAATTATAAATAATGAAAAGCCAATTTATTATTTAGTATATTCAATTGATGATATAATGCGAAATTATATGATATACAATAGTTTAAATTCAGAATTAATTTACTTTGACTTTGATACAAAAGGTGGATATGATGCAGAATCAAAATTCTTTAAAAGTTTGGGAAAAAAAATCTCAAAAGCAATAAAAAAATCAGTTCAATAACTGAAAACTAAAACTATGAAAAAATCATCATAGTCATTATTTTAATATCACTTTTAACAAGTGCAAGAATTTCAAAAGATCAAATGGATTTTGGAGCTAATTTAGGATTAGCAGTCCCTATATTGTCAGATAATAACACAATTAAAAATGGTGTAATTTCAGTTTCATTTGTATTAGGCCGAATTCATCAAGATGTTTCAGAAACAGATTCATTTATTGTGAAACCTCAAATGTTTATGAAGGCTCTCGTTTTACTGCTGATATGGCTATAAAGAATGTAATCGGAGATGCTTTTCATTGTGCAATCTGGGTATCTATACACAATGGAGGTGGCGTTGGATGGGGCGAAGTAATCAATGGTGGTTATGGAATGCTGCTTATGGTTCTGCAGATGCTGATAGAATATTGAAAAATATGCTGTTTTGTGATGTAAGCAACAAAATTTAGAGAAGAAGCTGGGCAAGAAATAAGGAAGCAATATTTACCATTAAAAGAGGCATGGAAGTTGAAATCAAATTATAAATTACATTAACTAATTTTGCTGGCAATGATTGTATTAGTAATTTGATATAAAACATATTATAAGATAATGTCATTTTTTTGTTAAACATATTTTTTTATGTTGATTTACAATTACATTTTTTCACGTTAAATAATAGTTAATTTCGATATGTATAT
>CAIUKU010000458.1 GCA_903899825.1 uncultured Bacteroidales bacterium
CACAACCCATAGCAAATTATTTATCTCATACCCTGACAAGTGGACGCAAAAAAAGCCCCGCAAACAGGTATACGGGGCTTAAATTTACAGAATTCTCGCAGAATTAGTACATAAAATGCCTCAATTAAATGGCAGTCGCGTCAGTTTTCGATGACAACGCGATTGCCTTTTTTATTTTGGCAGCAGTTTTTGTTATGGTTTTTCTACTTCTAATCATGGTTTGATAAGGAATTAAAAATACATTTAATTCATTTATCAGTGGCACATAATCAATTGTTGGATGCTCAACGCGAGCAAGCTCAATAGAATTTACCAAACGATAGAAGGCGTCTCTGATTTCAGCTTTTATTTCCGCTTTGTTTAAACTTTTGCTCGGAGCTTTTGACTCTCTTCGCTTCTTTTTGCATTTTCAGTATCTATACCGCCATCAATTTCAATCAGACAATCAGGATTGTGTAATTCAATCATTTCTTTAAGCTGGCTGATTTTTCGGTAGGTATTCTCAATAAATTTTTGACCGCCATAACCTGGATTAACTGACATTAATAAAACCAAATCAACATCTTTAATAATATTTTCCAGTAAACTTACACTGGTATGGGGATTTAAAACAACACCAGCCTGAATTCCAAGGTTCTTGATAGCTGCTACTGAACGATGTAAATGGGTACAGGCTTCATAATGCACGGTAATGATATCTGCTCCCACTTCACTGAAAACCTGAAAATAACGATCTGGTTCTACTATCATTAAATGGACATCCAGCGGTTTTTTTGCCAGTTTTTTAATAAATTTAATTACCGGTGGGCCGAAAGAAATATTAGGAACAAATACACCATCCATAACATCAATATGAAACCATCCAGCCTGGCTTTGGTTGATCATTTCAATGTCTTTTTCCAAACATGCAAAATTAGCGGACAATAGGGAAGGGGCTACAAATTTTTTCATATTTTTTCTATTAATTTTAGAAAAATTCAAAAGATTATTGGGTTATTATTTCAGCAAAATTAATGAATTTATTTATATATCTGATTTAACCTTCTAATTTTATAATTATTAGGTGATTTCTAATTAACTACCGGTAAGAACGAATATTTTTCTCCATACTCCATCATTTGTGCTACATAATCATCAGGGTATTGAACCTTTATATCCAAAATTTCACCATTTTCAATAACAGTAACAAATTCAGGATTCATAAAACCACTGTAGGGAGCCAAATTCAATTTTGAATAACGTTCTTTTATTTCTTTATGTAGTTTAGCATCTATTGTAATGCCATATTTTTCTACTAAATTTTTACCAGCTTTATAATCACCTTCCGATTTTATACGTTGTACTTCAGCCAATAATGTTCCGAATAAAGCTCTTAATTTAACATAATCGTTTATCTTAAAAAAGGTTTTCCCATTTTTTTTATATTTTTCTATAATATTTTCCTTTTGTCCATTTTCAAAACACCAGCCTGCAATCAACTGACGGTTGCGCATGTGGGCCTGTTCAATAATTTTACCTTCTTCAACTCTGACCAGTTGTGTCATCAATCCATTGCGGATGAAATTGTTGTATTCTGTTTTGGCCACTTCAATACATGGAATAAGCTGCAATTCAAGCATTTTTTCATCCATCATAAAATACAGGGCAAATAAATCAGCACGTGCCTCTTCTAAAGCTGAAGCATAGCTTTTCAATGCATCCGGATTGGTTAATGCAAGTAATTGACCCGATCCATGCCCAAGACATTCATGCAGATCGGTATGAAGATTTCCGGCCATAGCTCCGTATTTTTTAGCCATTTCAATTTCTTCTTCAGTGGCTGCAAATTCTTCTATAAAACCATTGCCAATAGCAGCCTGTTCATAAGCATTAGTAATATTTTCAAGGGTAACCGATTTACTGCCATGCTCTTTGCGAATCCAGTCAGCATTAGGTAAATTAATACCGATAGGTGAAGTAGGATAGCATTCTCCACCCAATTGAGCAACGGTAATTACCTTGGCACTGATACCCTTTACAGCTTTTTTCTTAAAACGAGGATCAACAGGAGAATGATCTTCGAACCATTGTGCAGATTCACTAATTATACATGCACGTTTTGTTGCTTCAATATCTTTAAAATTAACCAGTGCTTCCCAACTGGCTTTCATACCTAGCGGATCTTCATAAACTTCAATAAATCCGTTGACAAAATCAATATGTGAATTAATATCTTTCACCCATGAAATATTATATGCATCCCAGTCTTTTAAATTACCTGTTTTATAAAATGAAATCAAATGAAGTAAGCTTGCTTTCTGATGTTCGTTTTCAGCAACATTAGTTGCTTTTTCCAGCCAGTCAACAATCTGTTCGATAGCATTACCATACATACCACCTATTTTATATGTTTTTTCAATCAGCTTTCCGTTTTCTTTTATCAATTTTGAATTTAATCCATAAGAAACAGGTGTTGCATCCTCTGATTTTTTTAAATGATTGTAAAAATTTTCAGCTTCTTTTTCTGTGAGGTTTTCATAAAAATTAGTTGCAGAGTCTTTTAATAAATCAGAAGACGCATCTAAACTCACTTTTTTAGGAAATAAATTTGGATCAAACAAAATAGGTTTTAGTTTTTCAAATAATTGATCTGTTGTTTCTCCTGAAAATAAAGGGAGTTTTGTTGCATCGCTGTTTTTGATCAGTTTTTTAAAATAGTTTGCTGTAAAATCCGGTATTAATTTATCAGATGAATTATGATGATGAATGCCATTCGAAAACCAGACTCTTTTGGTATAGACCATAAATTTTTTAAAATTTTCAATATTTTTATCTCCTTTATAACTATAAATAATAGCTTCCAACGTTTTGCGAATAAGTAAATTAAATTTGAAATTTTGATCCCAGGTGATATCGCGCCCTGACTTGGCTGCTTCACTCAGATAATAAACCAATTTCTTTTGCGGTAATGTCAGGGATTCAAATGCAGGAACCTGAAACCGCATGATTTTGATATCTGCAAATTGTTCAACAATATATTTAAAATCATCTTTCTTTTCGATGTTTGTGTTTTTATCCTTCTTTTCTTCTGAAAATTGTTGTAGAATACTCATAATTAGTAAAATATATTTAATTAAGTAGTTGCAGTTAGTATTTAATATACTGATTTAAAACAAAAGTAATTAAATATATGTTATAAGAAAAAATATTCATAGTTTTGCAGCGAATTGTAAAAATATGCATATCGAAAATTAATAATTATTATTTTAAATGAACAACGCAATATTTAATTTTAAAGAGCCTGTTAATGAACCAATTTATAACTATTTACCAGGAAGTATAGAACAGAAACTTTTAATAGAAGAACTGGAACGACAAACAAATCAATGCATAGAAATCCCATTGATTATTGGTGGTAAAGAAATTAAAACAGGTAAAATGGGTAAAGTTGTGATGCCTCATAATCATCAGCATGTATTGGCAACTTACCACCAGACAACAGAAAAAGAAGTTCAAATGGCTATTGATGCTGCAATGCAGGCTAAAGAAGAATGGATGAATTTGCCCTGGGATGAAAGAGCATCTATCATGTTAAAAGCTGCAGAACTGATTTCTAAAAAATATAGATATATATTAAATGCAGCTACCATGCTGGGACAGGGGAAAAATATTTATCAGGCAGAAATTGATTCTGCTTGCGAAGTAATTGATTTTTTGAGATTTAATGTTTACTTTGCTACACTTATATACGGAGAACAACCTGCTTCATTAATGCATACCATCAATAGGATAGAGTACCGTCCTTTGGAAGGTTTTATATATACAATCACACCTTTTAATTTTACTGCCATTGCAGCCAATCTTAATGCATCCGTTGCTTTAATGGGAAATACTACAGTATGGAAACCTGCCACTACTGCTTTGCTTTCCAACTATTATTTAATGAAGATTTTTGAAGAAGCAGGTATGCCAGCTGGTGTTATCAATTTTGTTCCTGGTTCAGGTAGTTTGATTAGCAATATCGTTATAAAAGATAGAAATCTTGCAGGTATTCATTTTACAGGATCCAGCAATACATTTAATCAATTGTGGAAACAAGTCAGTGATAATTTAAATACATACAGGTCTTATCCAAAACTAGTTGGTGAAACGGGTGGTAAAGACTTTATTTTTGCTCATCATTCTGCGAAAGCACTTGAATTAAGTAATGCAATTGTTTGCGGTGCTTTTGAATATCAGGGACAGAAATGTTCAGCTGCTTCCAGGACCTATGTCCCTGCTTCCTTATGGGCAGAAGTGAAAAAGAATATATTGAGTATGGTTTCAAGGATGAAAGTTGGGGATGTTGCTGATTATAATAATTTTGTTAATGCAGTGATTGACCAAAACTCCTTTGACAATATCATGTCCTACATCGAAAGAACGAGAAATTCTTCGGATGCAGAAATTATAGCCGGTGGTAAAGGAGATTGTTCTAAAGGGTATTTTGTAGAACCTACCATTATCGTTACCAGCAATCCTCATTTTCTGACCATGGAAGAAGAGATTTTTGGTCCTGTCATGACCATTTATGTTTATGAAGATGATCAGTTTGAAGAAACCCTTAGGGTTTGCGACCAAACTTCTCCTTATGCTTTAACCGGAGCTATTTTTAGTAATGATAAATATGCTTTGCTAAAAGCATGCAGGGCATTGAGATATGCTGCAGGGAATTTTTATTTCAATGATAAACCTACAGGTGCAATGGTTGGACAGCAACCATTTGGTGGTGCAAGAGGTTCTGGTACCAATGATAAAGCAGGCAGTCATTTGAATTTATTACGTTGGGTAAGTCCCAGAACAGTGAAAGAAACCTTGGTTCCTGCTAGTGATTTTCTATATCCTTATATGTCCAAATAAAATAATAAAATAATATAAATGAAACACGAAATCAAAATAAAAGAAGTTCTGACAAGATTAGGAATTAGTGAAATAAATAATGGCGTTAGTACAGGAATTGAATGGATTGACACAAATGGAGATCTTACTGAATCTTTTTCGCCAATTGATAATCGATTAGTAGCAAAAGTGAAAAATGCCTGTATAGAAGATTATGAAAAAGTAATAAAAAAAGCTGAAGAAGCTTTTATTGAATGGAGAAAAATTCCACCTCCAGGAAGAGGCGAAATTGTCAGACAGATAGGTCTTGCTTTACGTGAAGCTAAAGATGATTTAGGATATCTTGTGTCACTTGAAATGGGAAAAATTTATCAGGAAGGTTTAGGCGAAGTTCAGGAAATGATAGATATCTGTGATTTTGCTGCAGGTCAATCCAGATTGTTGAATGGTTTTACAATGCAATCTGAAAGGAGTGAACATAGAATGTACGATCAATATCACCCATTAGGAATAATCGGATTAATAACTTCTTTTAATTTCCCAGTTGCAGTTTGGGCATGGAATTCAATGCTGGCTGCAATTTGTGGCGATGTTATAATATGGAAACCAAGTTCTAAAACACCATTGTGTGCTATTGCAACTCAAAATATAATTAAGGAGGTATTAATAAAAAATAATATTCCTGAAGGTGTTTTTAATCTGATAATTGCAAAATCATCTGTTCTTGGAGATAATTTTGTTGCAGATAAACGTATTTCTTTGTTTTCAATTACAGGTTCAACAAGGGTTGGAAAAAGAGCAGGTGCTATTATTGGCGAAAGACTTGGAAAAGCCATACTTGAATTAGGAGGAAATAATGCTGTAATTATTTCTGATTCTGCTGATTTGAAAATGGCTATTACATCAACAGTTTTTGGAGCAGTAGGAACTTGCGGACAAAGATGTACTTCTACCCGTCGACTAATTGTACATGAAAAAGTATATGAAGAAGTAAAACTTAATCTAATAAATGCTTATATAGAAGTACAAAAAAAGATAGGTAATCCATTGCATGAAAATACATTAATCGGCCCATTGATTGACAAAGCATCTGTTAATGCTTTTTTATCTGCAATTAATCAGGCAAAAGCAGAAGGCGGAAAAGTATTGATTGGCGGATATCAGTTAGATGAAGATCAAGCACTTTCTGATAATTATGTTGTTCCTGCAATCATTGAAGCTGAAAATCATTTTAATATTGTTCAAGAAGAAACTTTTGCACCTATTCTTTATCTTATGAAATATAAAACATTGGATGAAGCAATAGCTATAAATAATGGTGTACCACAAGGATTATCATCATCAATTTTTACTTTAAATATGCGTGAATCAGAACACTTCTTGTCAAGTTCTGGTTCTGATTGTGGATTAGCAAATGTTAATGGTGGTACTTCAGGTGCTGAAATCGGAGGAGCATTTGGTGGAGAAAAAGATACAGGTATAGGAAGAGAATCTGGTTCTGATTCATGGAAACAATATATGAGAAGACAAACTAATACAATAAACTATAGTACTGATCTTCCATTAGCACAGGGTATAGTTTTTGAGTTTTAAGTGTATTTTGTGAATTCAAACTCTGATATTCAATGTTTCAATAATATCAAGATGAGTCCAAGAACCATAAAAGAAACCCTCATGCCTGCTACTGATTTTAAATACCCTTATATGA
>CAIUKU010000459.1 GCA_903899825.1 uncultured Bacteroidales bacterium
ATCTATCAAGAGTTTAATCATAAGCTTGGCTAGAAAAACAGACGGTATTACAATTGAAATAATCAACAAAATATCTTTAAATTTCTTCATCCTTTGATAGTTTTATGTAGGCTTATTAATGTTTCAACAAAGATACATCTTTAGTTCTAAAGAATTCAATTTATTGAGTTTATTAAATGAAATAGGCATAAGAATAAAGTTCATACAAACAGAGAATGATCCCTAAGTTTCGGGATGGCGTATTGCCCCGTCTCGCCTAAGGTGAAACAGGTCAAGCTATTTGACAATTAATTACTTATAAAAATAATAACACATGAAATGTCCATGTTCTAAAGAACAACAACGAGATGAATATATCATGGACATTCCATTGGCGAAACTTGAAAAGAAGAAATAAATTTAACAACATAACAATAACTATTTCTGTGATTTAATAAAATATAAACAAATGAAATAAGGTATTATTTCAAAGTATAAGGCTAAATACTGATGGCAATACACAAAACAAATTTATTAAACACACGTATATATTAGCAAACATTAGATAATTTTTTATTAATTTAGCACCGAGATTCAAACTTATGTCAAAACAGGAAGAAAAATACAATAAACGCAGGCTAAAGAGTTCTTACATCACCACTGTTGTAAGTATATCATTGGTTTTGTTCATGCTCGGTTTGCTGGGTCTGATCGTTATGCATGCCCAGAAAATCTCCAACCAGGTAAAGGAAAACATCGGGTTTTCAATCTTTATGAAAGAGACTGCCAAAGAAGCTGATATTGTACGTTTTCAAAAATCTCTAGATGCTACTACTTTTTCAAAATCAACCGAATATATTACGAAAGAACAGGCAGCTCAAAATGTTTCAAAAACCCTGGGAGAAGATTTCGTGAGTTTTCTTGGAAACAATCCATTGACTGCTCAAATAGACGTAAGACTTTATGCAAATTATGCCAACAACGACAGTTTGAAAAGTATTGAAAAACTAATACTTAGAAATGATATTGTAAAGGAAGTATATTATCAGAAATCGCTGGTACAATTAGTCAATGAAAATATCAGAAAAATAAGCCTTGTATTCTTAACATTCAGCTCGTTGTTGCTCGTTATTGCAATAGCATTGATCAATAATACCATCAGGTTATCTGTATATTCCAATCGATTTTTAATAAAAACCATGCAATTGGTAGGTGCTACACAACATTTTATAAGAAAACCATTCCTATATAAAGGAATTGTAAGTGGTATTTATGGAGCCCTGATCGCAATTGTTTTTTTATCGGGCATTTTATACGCTGCCCAACGAAACTTTCCCGATTTGGTGAATATTCAGGAAATTGATTTATACCTGAGCGTCTTTGGAATTGTAATATTATTGGGGATTTTATTTTCATGGATATCAACTTTTTTAGCTGTTCGCAAATATCTGAAAATGAAAACCGATGGTTTGTATTATTAAGTACTTAGAGTACTTAAAGTGCCTTAAATACTTAAAGTTATGAAAAAAAATTAAGTGGCTTGAGGCAATAAAACTTTACCTTGATTTGTATTATTAATTTATTTAATTTTGTAAAAAAATCTTTATGGCACAAACTATTAAAAAAACGATCATCACAAATAAGCAAAATCCTGTCCAGGCAAAATCCACTGTTATTTCAGGAAGCAAAACAAAATCCACTGAAGGTCATAACCTTGAATTTGCTTTTGGTAAAGAAAATTATCGCTTGTTGCTTATTGGCTTAGGGTTTTTATTACTGGGTTATGTATTGATGATAGGTGGAGGTTCAGAAGACCCCAACGTTTTCAGTGATAAAATCTTCGATTTTCAACGTCTGACACTTGCTCCTATTCTGTTGATTATTGGTTTTGTAATCGAGGTTTTTGCCATTATGGTTAAACCTAAAGATTAATCTCCTTTCAAGAAATTTCTATTATGACTATATTTCAAGCAATTATCATTGCCATCGTTGAAGGCATCACTGAGTTTTTGCCTATTTCTTCAACCGGTCACATGATTATTACCGAAAAGATTTTGGGTATGGAAAGTACCGATTTTCTGAAAGCCTTCACTATAAACATTCAGTTTGGAGCTATATTATCCGTAATTGTTTTGTACTGGAAAAGATTTTTTCAAACATTGAATTTCTATTACAAACTTTTTATCGCTTTTATTCCTGCGATGGTTTTAGGCTTTATATTTGGTGATTTTATCGACAGTATGCTTGAAAATGTTGTAGTTGTAGCCATTATGCTGGTTGCTGGAGGTTTACTTTTACTATTCGTTGATAAATGGTTTAACAAACCCAAAGAAGATCAGGAAATCAGTTTTCCGACCGCATTCAAAATCGGATTGTTTCAATGTATAGCAATGATACCTGGAGTTTCTCGCTCAGCTGCGACGATAATAGGTGGAATGGCACAAGGCTTAAACCGTAAAACAGCTGCTGAATTTTCATTTTTTCTGGCCGTTCCAACCATGTTTGCTGCAACCGCCTATAAATTACTCCAAAACTATAAAACCATCAACGCGGAAAACATAAATATCTTATTAATTGGAAATGTTGTTGCCTTTATTGTTGCCATGATTGCTATTAAAAGTTTTATTGCATTCCTTACCAAATATGGTTTTAAAGTATTCGGGTATTATCGTATACTCCTCGGTGCAACAATTCTTATTTTACTCGCTTTTGGAATCCCCTTATCAATAATATAAAAATGCTTGAATACAATTTTACAGAAGGGGAAGTACTGCTTATCAACAAACCATATGACTGGACTTCTTTTGATGTAGTGAACAATATCAGGTATTTCATCCGAAAGAAACTGAATTTACCCAAAATAAAAATCGGACATGCCGGCACATTAGATCCTTTAGCTACGGGATTATTAGTACTTTGTACCGGAAAATTCACAAAAAAAATTGATGAATTTCAGGCTCAGGAAAAAGAATACACCGGAACGTTTATTATCGGAGAAACAACACCTTCTTTTGATATGGAAAAAGAAGCAGATCAAACTTTTGATTATTCACATGTGGATGAAAAATTAATAATGCAGACTGCTCAAAAATTAACCGGTACTTACGAACAAACCCCACCTGTTTTCTCTGCTGTTAAAATTGGCGGCAAAAGAGCCTATGAATTTGCCAGGAATAGTGAAGAAGTTAAAATTTCATCCAAAACAATAACAATCAGCGAATTCGAAATAACCAACATTCAACTTCCTGAAATTAATTTCAGAATTGTTTGTAGTAAAGGTACTTATATCAGAGCGTTAGCCCGTGATTTTGGAGAAACGATGCAATGTGGCGCTTATCTTTCTGTCTTATGCAGAACCCGTATTGGAAATTTTCATTTAAAAGATGCAATAGAAATAGAAACCCTCAAATCTATTATAACTGAACACAATAACAAAGATTAATCATACGTTAATTAAAATAAATGAGCCTCTTTATTAAATAGTTAAAAAAACTATTGACTTTAGGCTCAATTTTGATTATCTTTGCACTCTTTTTTGTATTAAAAAATCATTAATTTAACTATATAAGCATGAAGTTATCTCAATTCAGGTACAGCTTACCGAAAGAATTAATAGCCGATCGCCCCTCCGACCAAAGAGACGAATCTCGCCTAATGGTCCTTAATCGCAAAACACAAACCATTGAACACAAAATATTTAAAGATATTCTTGAATATTTTAATGATGGTGATGTGTTTATCTTAAACAATACCAAAGTATTTCCTGCTTTATTGTATGGCGAAAAAGAAAAAACAGGTGCTAAAATTACAGTTTTTCTTCTCAGGGAATTAAATGCAGAAAGTCGTTTGTGGGATGTTTTGGTTGACCCTGCCAGAAAAATCAGAATTGGAAATAAATTATATTTTGGAGATGATGATTCATTGGTAGCTGAAGTAATCGACAATACCACTTCCAGAGGAAGAACTTTACGTTTTCTTTTTGATGGAACGTATGATGAATTTAAACAAACCATCAAAAAATTAGGACATACTCCTTTACCCGATGAATTGCAAAGATTAAGGGATATTGAACCGGAAGATAAAGAAAGATATCAGACCATTTATGCTAAACACGAAGGAGCTGTTGTAGCACCTACCGCAGGCTTTCATTTTAGCAGAGAACTTATGAAACGCCTTGAAATTAAAGGAGTGAACTTTGCAAACATTACGTTGCATGCAGGTTTAGGTAATTTCAGATCTATTGATGTTGAAGACCTTACCAAACACAAAACTGATTCTGAAGAAATGATCATTTCTGAAAAAGCCAGTTTAATTATTAATACCGCCAGAGAAAACAAAAAAAATGTTTGCGCTGTAGGTACTACAACAATGAAAGCAATTGAATCTTCAGTTGCAATATCGGGCAATGTAAAGCCTTTCAACGGATGGACCAATAAATTCATTTTTCCTCCTTACGATTTTAGTGTTGCAAACTCAATGGTAACTAATTTCCATCAGCCTTTATCATCAATGATGATGATGGTTGCTGCTTTTGGAGGCTACGATCTGGTTATTAAAGCATATAAAGAAGCCATTGATAAAAAATACAAATTTCTTACCTATGGTGATGCTATGTTAATTATTTAAAAAATAAATTTATATTAAAAAAAGACTTAACTTTTAATGGTTAAGTCTTTTTTATTTTAAATGAATATGCAAAAATCAGTTATAATTGTTGCAGGTGGTACAGGGAGTAGAATGAAATCAGAAATTCCTAAACAATTTCTTGAAATTTCAGGCAAACCCATTGTAATGCATACAATAGAAAAGTTTTATTTTTTTGATCCTTTAATTAATATAATTCTTGTTTTACCGGCAGCACATGTTAGTTTATGGTACAGATTAGTAGAAAAATATCATTTTAGTATACCGGTTCAACTAGCCAATGGAGGAGAGAACCGTTTCCAATCTGTAAAAAACGGCCTTGAATTGGTTGAAGAAGGTATTGTAGGCATACATGATGCTGTAAGACCCTTGGTTTCTCCAGATACTATTAAAAGAGCATTTGAAACAGCATTAATAAAAGGCAATGCTATTCCATCCATACAACTAAATGATTCATTGCGTATCGTTGATAATGCAGGAAATAATCCCTTAGAAAGAAGCAAGGTTAGAATTATACAAACCCCTCAATGTTTCAAAGTTTCACTTTTAAAAATTGCATATTTGCATGAATACGATGCATGTTTTACAGATGATGCATCAGTACTCGAAAAATCAGGTGAAAAAATAAATCTTGTAGAAGGAAATCCCGAAAACATTAAAATCACACATCCTATAGATATTAAGATTGCTGAAGCATTGCTTTTATAAAATTTAACGGCTCATATTGGATAGTGATTTCTTTACCCTTTTTACTTTTTACTTTATACTTTATACTTTAACCTTTTTACTTTATATTTTAACCTTTTTACTTTATACTTTAACCTTTTTACTTTATACTTTAACCTTTTTACTTTATACTTTAACCTTTTTACTTATTTATTCTCCTTCCCTTCCATTGATAACTCAGAAAATTACCAATCGTCCCTATTATCAATACATAAGGCAAATATACCAATTGTAAAGGCAAGTAATAAGCCAATAAATCTTTACGATTCAGAAAACTTGTGATGGCCAGTAAAATCGGAAAATCTACAATCACTTTGATTAGAAACAAATATAAACTCAGTAATAAAAAATCAGGATAAACGAAACCCATCATGAAGCTAAATACAATACCTGCATTTAACAAAAAAACTATGCCTGCAACTAAAATTATTGATACATCTTTATATCCTCTCGTTTTGGATACCCAACGGATTCTTTGTTGTGTAAATTCAGTAAGATTTTCCTTAGCCTGCGTATAAACAATAGTATTTTTATTATTTAATACTGAAATACATTGACTTCCATATTTTTTCTTCAACTTAAGTAATAAAAAAACATCATCCCCTGAGGCAAATTGATCATTCGCATCAAATCCATTGACACTTTCAAAAGCTTTTTTTTCATATACCAGATTTGCACCATTGCACATAATAGGAAAACCGGCTTCAACAGCAGCTGCTCCTGAAGCAATCAAACTTAAAAATTCCAGGTGTTGCATTTTTTGAAAACTATCTTCATCTTTATGATAAGCAACTAAACCAGGCATGATTTTAGCTTTCGTTTTATTATATTTACATACAATTCCGGTAATCCAATCCGGACCAACAATACAATCAGCATCGGTCGTTACTATTAAATCCCCTTTTGAAATTTTAATGGCTTTACTTATTGCATATTTTTTATAGGTTGGTTTTACTGTATCATCTTCTATGCGAAGAATTATACAATTGATTTCAGGATTTTGACTTGCAAACTGTTGAACAACCTGATACGTATTATCTGTAGATGCATCGTCAATAATAATAATTTCAAAATATTTATAAGGATAATTCTGATTTTTAATTGTTTGCAATAAATTCAGAATACAATTTGATTCATTGCGTGCTGGAATAATTATACTTACATATAAATGATTTTCAATTTGACAATTCGGGGTATGAATATTTAATTTTGTAAAATAATAAGCATAGGAAAGAATCAAAGTTGCATAAGTAAGGCTAATTATTATCAAGCCAATTGTAATTATATTCATTTGTTCGTCTTAGTATCTTTGAAAAAATTTAATTCCATCACATAATAATTACCAATAAATGCAGGTAATGCAATATTTATTAACCACAAAACAGAAGATGCCGCAATTACTCCAAAATTATAATTTACATTCAAATTTAATGTAGAATTGTAATAAAAATCAAAAACACCTACAGCAACTGAACCCCTAATACCAATTTCAGCAATAGCAATACTAGGAATAGCAGAAAGCACAAAGTAAATTAAAGAAATCAGGAAAAACCCTTCAAATATATTCAATGGCAGACCAAAAAACTTCAATAGCAAATAAAACTGAAACGAAAAAACCAGGTAACGGGAAAAACTAAATAATAAAGTATTCCTTAACTCATTGAATTTAAAAAATGAAAAAACTTTAAGGTAAGCTTTCATTTTTCTCCATTTAGGTTTCATCAGTAGATTTAACCATTTGCTTATAAAAGAAACATTAAAAAAAACAGAAAATATTGAAAAATTAGCAATTATTAGTAATCCAATAAAAATATAAAATATATACATTGGTAAAACCTGATGTTTTGAGTAATAAACCAAAATATAAACAATTAAGCTTATTGATCCAATCAATAATGTTATCATCAACTGGCTCATACTACATAAAATTGTAATAAAAATAGCTTTCCATGGATTTGCTTTTTTTAATATAAATACTCTCCCTAAAAATTCTCCGACTCTGTTAGGTGTAAAAGTGCTTACACTTAATCCGGATAAGATAGCTTTTAAAGCTTTAGCGAAAGAAATTTTTTCAATTTTATTGATAAGGTATCTCCATTTATAGGCTTCGATACTCCAGTTTATCATCATTAAAACAATTATAATTAAAAGCATGAGTATTGTTTTCTTCAAGCTATAACTTGAAGAAAACAATTGCATTACTTTAGTATAATTTTCATTAAAAAATAACTGATAGCTTATATAACCGAAAGAAGCAGTTATTATAATTATCTTTAATAAAAAATTATAAGTTTTGTTTAACTTTGTACTTTTAATCATTTTAATATTTAATAATTGATAACTGATAAAATAATTTTAGGTATTGACCCCGGAACAACCATAATGGGCTATGGTGTAATTAAGCAACATGGCAACAAAATCAGCTATATCACTATGGATGTTCTAAAATTAGACAAAAATTCAAATCAGCCAATAAAACTAAAGAAAATTTTCGAAACCTGCTTAGATTTAATTGAAAAATATCATCCGGATGCAATGGCATTAGAAGCCCCCTTTTATGGTAAAAACGTTCAATCTATGTTAAAACTAGGCCGTGCTCAGGGAGTAGCCATGGCAGCAGGCTTGTATCGAACGATTCCAATTTTTGAATATTCACCAAAAAAAATCAAACAATCTGTAACCGGTAATGGAAATGCCTCCAAAGAACAAGTAGCCGCTATGTTGCTTAAATTATTAAATTTAAAAGAAATCCCTATACATTTAGATGCTACAGATGGATTAGCTGCTGCAGTTTGTCACTTTTTCCAACGCGACATTGGTGGTGAGGGAGAAGCATCATTTACAGGTTGGAAAAGCTATGTAAGCAAAAATCCAGATAAAATATTAAAAAAGCCATTATAAGAATTAAACGTTCAGAAAGTGTAGTGTTTTTTACTTTATTACAATTCAATTGCTTTTGATATTTTTTCTGCTATTAATTCAAATTCTTCTGTTAAAAGTTTAAGTTTGGGCTGTTTAAAATCCATATCATAAATAGTATTGATAGGAATTAAATGTATATGTGCATGTCTGACTTCAAGACCGATAATGCATAATCCAACTTTTTGGCAAGGTATAACTTTTTCTATCGCTTTTGCTATTTTTTTGGCAAATAGAAATAAATTTTTGTATTCAGCATCCTCTATATCAAAAATATAATCTGTTTCCTTTTTTGGAATAACCAAAGTATGACCTTTTGCCAAAGGAGAGATATCTAAAAAAGCAAAGTAATGATCATTTTCTGCAATTTTATAGGAAGGAATTTCTCCATTTATAATTTTTGTAAAAATACTCGACATATTGTTTTTTTTATTATGGATGGATGGTTAAAAAACTTAAATAAGTGTTAGTATACTAACATTTTATATATAAAATGATTTTACTAATCATGCTGTTCTGTTAATTTCAACTATTTCAAAAGGGACAATACCAGCAGGAACCTGAACATCTACTTTTTCACCAACTTTTTTACCCAACAAGCCTTTAGCTATGGGAGAAGTAACGGAGATTTTTCCACTTTTTAAGTCAGCTTCGCTTTCGGGAACAATGATATATTTCATGCTAACACCATTTTTTAAGTTTTTAATGGTAACGGTAGAAAGTAATAAAACTTTTGAAATATCCAGCTTAGATTCATCTATTAAGCGTGCGTTACTGATAAGTTCCTGCAATTTTGAAATTTTCAATTCTAATAGTCCCTGGGCTTCTTTTGCTGCATCATATTCAGCATTTTCAGATAAATCTCCTTTATCGCGTGCTTCAGCAATCATTCTAGAAACAGCAGGTCTTTCAATAGTAAGCATGTGATTCAAATCATCTTTAAGCTTTTGAAGGCCCTCTAAATTATAATAAGCAATCGTTGACATAATGTATTTTCCTTAATAATTAATAATACAAAAGACCCTTTTTATCAAAGGGTCTTCTTAAAAAATCGAAAATTTCTAAAACCTAAACGATGAATATAGGATATTATAAATTAATTCTTGCACCAATTGTATGGCATCCTTGCCATACATCTGTAGCTCTGTATGAATAGTCAATCGAAAACATGGATCCTTTTTCCTTGTTTAACGGAGCCTGAATAGTTATACCTGCAGATGGTCCGGTCAAAGCAGTTGTACGGCTTGTTTTTTCAAAAATACCTTTTTCATAGGTAAAAGCAGTTCTTACCATTAAATACTGCATAAAACCATATTCAGCACCTAAAGTATACTGGTCTTTGGAAAAAGAATTGGATGTAAAATTACCAGCCAGTGTCAATCTGTGTTCCTCATTAAAATTAAAATCATAAGCAGCACCAATGTTAATCAAAGAAGGTAATTCAAAATCGGCCTGACGTTCTTCAACAGCATGTGAAATGGTTGAAGCATTCTGGGTTCCACTGAATGAAAATCCATCTCCGGTGAAAGCAAGGGTAGGTCCGACATTTTTTAAGGAAATACCAAATTTGATATTATCAGTAGGACCGGTTACATATTGAATACCTGCATCAATAGCAATTCCCTGAGCACTCACATTGGAAATAGATTCAGAAATTACTTTTAAATTGATACCTCCATAAATACTGTTTGAAAAGGTTTTGGCATAGGAAATTCCAATATTAATAAAAGAAGGTTTGAAAGTTCCGATTCCACCATCAGGTTGATTTACAGTTCTAATCTGTATATCCCCGGCAGAAAGTGCCATAATACTCAATCCGATTACTCCGGTTTCACCAACTTTTGCTGAAAATCCAAAAGTTGAAATATTGATATCAGAGCCCTTAAGCCAGGCGGTTTGTGCGAAAACAACTTCTATTTTTTGTGTAAAAGCTAAACCTGCAATATTATTGAAACTTGCTTCCAATCCACGAGAATTGGCTGTATTTACACCTCCCCAGCCCGAACTTCTTGCCCAAGGATTCATAAGTAGTTCTTGAGCTCCGGCTTGTCCGACACGGTCTTCGTTACCAGCCCTTGCTTCTTTCGAAGTAACTATTGATAAACATATTAAAACCACCGGAATTAATAAGCGATATATTTTTTTCATACTCTTTGGTTTATATATTATTATATAATTTATTAAAACTCATTATCAGATTTAGAAAGAATTTAAATCGGTTGGACGTAATGCACCAAACCATTTAACCGTTTTTTCTCCGATACCATCAGCTTTTACATGAATGATGTAAATACCACCTGAAATAGGAATGTTGGCAAAATTCTTCAGATCCCAGTCAATTGAAGTGAGAGCTTCACCATAACCGGAAGATACACCTTGTTTATCAACATTAAATTGTCTGATTAAAGTACCTGCCAATGTATAGATAGTTACAGTACATTTTTGTGGTAAATTAATAATTCTGACTCTGTTATCTATTTGGTTTTCTTCATAATTAGAAAAAGCATAATAAGGGTTAGGAACAACACCGATTAAATCCAGGGCTGATTGAGCTACTGTAGTTACATTCTTTTGTGTTGCCAGATCGTCTGTATTAAACTCATACATCGGGTAATTATTATTTTGAACAGTTGCAGGAACTCCAGCTGAAGTAGAATAATAACGTGCATAAGGTTTAGCTACCCTGATTCTAACTTTTGCATCAGTTGGTATCTGAGAAGGATCAGTTAATGCAGGGAAAGCCATTGGCATACTCACCCACATCACATTGTAAAAAACAGGGCGCATTGAATTCGTATTTGCAGAACCATTTTTTAAGTGTTCGCGTGCCCAAACTCCTTTGTCATAAGCCGGAGAATTTTCAAAAGGATCACCGCTTTCAAAGTTTTCATTATGACCCATGATATAAACATAATGTTTACCACCAAATACAACAGTATTACCGTCCAGATAGGAAGAAGTTGGATTCCATTTCATATCGTTTCCGTTGTGACCACCCAACCATGAATCTTCCCCAAACATAATGTTCAGTCTTTCACCAGTAGCAATATTAATTGCATAACCGGGGAACCATCCCATACCAGTTGGATAATCATAAGAAGCATCAGGAATGCCTTCTTTATTGACAGAAGTACTTTTTCTGAGTTCAAATTTTCTGGCACCTCCGATAGATAATGTTGCATCTTCACCCATTTCAATAACAGGACATCTGGTCCATTTTGATTTATCAGCAGTAAATACCACATCTACACTGCTTAAGTTCACTAATAAATTCTTGGCAAAAGAAGGATGCATTTGTTTTTTTGGTGTACTCTGATCATCATTGTATGCAGGACCGTTTTCAAAGAATGAACAAAAACGATAAGGAGCCCAGGTTCTGTCAATAATATTTTCATATTGTTCTTTTTTATCCAGAAATACATCTATTTTACGTCCCGGATTGTTAGGATCATCGACATTTTTCATACAATAATCTTCGGCTTCAATCTCAGCAGGAATGCTATTTCCTGTTATAACAGAACCGCATCTGATCCAGTTAAATCCAATGGTACTTGCATCCATATCGGGTACACCAAATAACCATTGTTTGGTATTATCGGTAAAAACAACATCTGCTTCTAAAAAGCCACCATCGTTCACAATATTTTCAACAGCCGCAGTACTTGGAACATCTTCTGGAGTAGTTGCTATCTTCTTAACCTGTGCAATAGAAACGGATAAACCTAAATTGGTAAATATTTGTTCATTAGACACATTAATTGAGACTTCAGAAGTATCAACCAGGGTCAACGTTCCATTGTCATTGGTGTAAATATTCCAGGTAGCATCCGTTAAATCTGCTTTAGTATGAGGAATAAATTTAATGGTATAATTACCCGGTTTAACATTTAAAGGATCGATTACTTTAACATTGATAGGTCCACGATTATTTTCATAGACAGGATTTTCAACGATAAAAGGAGCAGTAGTTTTAGCCATTAATTCATTAATACTTGATTGCGTCATATCTATAATCAAATCTCCGTTACCTTGTCCTTCTATTCTTTTGATTTTAGGAGTTGATCCATAAACTGAATTAAGTTGAGTTCCATTGGCTTCCGGAGAAGTAATATGAGGAATGGCAGTTATTGCACGAATTTCACCGGCAGCAGATTTTCTACCTGCTAAATAAGGTTCTTTTTGTCCGCTTAAACCTTCAGCAGAAAGATCATATTTTTTGAATTGATTGTAAGCATAAGCCAACGCAATATAGTAGTATTTCTTATGGTTAACCAAACGTTTATCACCTGAAGCAAATTCATCTTCCAGAATTCTGAACGTATGTACAACTCCGATATTTGCACCATTTACTTTTTCTACCGGCATTAAGGCTCCGTTTAAATTATCAATTTTTGTATAATTGATCAATTGACCAATAGGATTTTCATTATTGTCGAAGTTTTTTAAATCGCATTGTTTTACCAGTCTTGCTTTGGCTAAATTGGTTATATCTGCAATAGAAACTGTAGCATCTGCCAGTTGATAAATCTGATATCCTTCAAATTTATAATACCTGTCATTATGAATGGTATCATAAGTTGTAATTGTAGTATGTATGGTTGTGTCTCCACCGGAATAGGTAACAGTATCTTTAATAATCGTGTTAACATCTATTTCAGCAATACGGATATCTAATTCTTTGTATCCTTCTTTTACATTGTTGGAACCTTTTCTGTTGGAAATATAGAGTATAAGTTCTCTGTCTAGTTCTTTCACAGCTAAATCCGGAGCATCTGGTCCATCAAGTACTTTAAAACAATTGTCAAACAAAGCCTGGCATTTATCATCCACAGTTCTTAATAAATCAACAGATGCTTTTGGTCCACCGGTTGGAGCTTTAGCCCAGGGAATACCAACAGTAACATAATTTACAGCACCCGGTTTCAAGGTAAATGGACCTGCAGATTGCATAAAACGTCTGTCATCAGGAGCATTACCGGCTGTTTCTTCAGTCCATAGTGCACCGGGTACAACAGTACCGCCGGTTCCGAGGAACAAAGGATCTGTATCATCTGGAAACATGAAGTCACAAGGTGTAGCTCCGATAATAATACCATTGCTGCCATAAGTCATAGGTCTGCCGTCTTTCCAGATTCCTTTCAGGTATCTGTAATAATCCATCGCTTTATCAGGTTCTCCGTTTACTGGGTTGGTGTTGTTGTTGTAATATACAAACCTTCTCATTCCAAAACGTTCGTCATCAACAATACCATTACCGAAGTTTACGCCATTGACGCTGAAAACAGTAGGTTTTCCACCAACTAATTTTGGATTATCAATGGTATCAGGATCCATATAAGGTCCCTGGAAAAAATCAACCCCAATTGCAGGAGGATTGCCTTCATAAGCATAATACTGTCCGGCACCATCTGTAGCTCTGCCATTGTAGCAATAACCCAAACCTCTTCCTACATCACATCCAACATAATCATCAAAGGCATATCCTAAATCTGAATCAACCCATTGGCTGAAATAGGTATCGGTTAAAGTATAGGTTGAACGGTTAATAATTTCGTAGGTATAGAAAGTCATGTTGTTAATTTCATCATTGGTTGAGAAACCAAAAGCCTGAGCTCTTATTTCCAATCCAATAGATGCACCTTTTGATTCTGTATGGTCGTTTCCTTTATCGTTAAATACCCACCACAAAGTCATGTCACCTTTAAGTACCTGATCCACTAATAAGCCACCTTTAACAGTAACTCCCTGAGGACTGTTGGGATCACTTTCCATGGTTGGATCCAGTGGTTTCCAGGTTCCGTCAGGATTTTTATTCTTTGGGTCTGTAGGACACAGTGAATTGTTAAAATCATAATAAGGATAATCTCCACTTTCGGGATTATAATCATAATTACCGTCTAAATCGCGAAATGGTGCTAAATACCTGGATTGACCCTTAGAAACATCCCCATGAGCAGGCCATTTTTCGATAACAGTAGTTATTTTAGCAGGATCTGCAATAAAATCCTGTACTTCTTTTTTAGTAATTTTAAAATGTCTGTCGTATTCCTTACATACATCGTTATTGATATCAGCAGTACCATCAGTGGTTAAAGGACCTGTCCAGTAATCCTGTCCACCCGAGCGGAACCTTTGAGCCGCTAATTTTAAATTACCATCAACATCCAATCCACCAATCCATAAGGCAGATGCAAACATAGAGGTTTTCCTGCTTCCTCTTGGAATTTCGTATTTTGAGGCAGTAAAATCCCACCACATATCTCCTCCTGTATTAATACGTGCCCTCACGTTGTTCACGTTTAAATCAGTAGATCCCGAAGCAGGTGCACATCGGTCAGCGCCTGGTTTTGTCTGATTGACATTGCCTGGCTTGGTGCTGCCTTTAAATTTCTCGGCAAAAACGATATTGCACAAGAAAAAACTTATCAGTGTCAAAAATAGTAAGCGATATATATTTTTCATTGGTATATGTTTATTAAATTATTGATATACTATTTGTTAATTTAAAAATTAAGTTCTAATCCTAAACGAATTCTTCTTGGCAATGAATAATTATAGGGAGAATCCGTTGATACTGAACGTAAATCTCTATATGATTGAGGATCTTCATAAGCATTGATCTGAGCCTGATATTTTGGATTCGTCAAAAATCCATCATCATTTGGATTACCTGTCTGGCTATAAACCGCAATTACATTTTGGGTATTTAATACATTTAATACAGCAAGGTAAATATTTAAATCTATCATTCTGCTTCCGACTTTTAACATGAATGCTTTGTTAACCTGAGCATCCATCCAGAATTGCCAGGGTAGTCTTGATCCATTTAACTGACCAACAATAGTATTTTCATTAAAATCGCGTTTGGTATAAGGAGTACCTGAACTACCATTGAAAGTAATATTAATACCTGTGTTTTCGAACCAGAGTATGGTTTTAACCTTATCAGTACCTTTAATTTTACGGGTATATCTTGGTCCATTGTATTTTTTACCACCTTCAAAACGGTAATCAATGGATGCTTTTACAGCATGACGTTGGTCATAAGATAGCGGAGTCATGGTTCTTAAGTTAGGTTGTCCTGAACTAACCAATGCTTTCTGAGATTCAGAATTGGAACCGGTACCATTTGCAAACTGTAGTGTATAATTAGCAGTAAGCCTGACATTACCTGTTCTTCTAAGGTCATAAGAAACGGTTAAACCTTTGACAGTACCAAAGTCAATATTTGTTCTGGACAAATAATTAGGATTGGGATCTGCACCTGTAAAACGTTTGGTTTGTACCTGATTTCTCATTTCACGATAAAAAGCAGAGAATTTTAATGAAGAGGAATTGCTTATTTTCTGTTGGAAACCCAATTCATAATCTGTAGTTTGTTCTGGTAATAAGTTAGGGTTATTTACAGTATTGGTTCCTGCATTGTCTATATACAAATAGGCAACAGGATCTAATCTTAAACCATCGGTAGGTCTTTTCGTAATCACGTCATAATGAGCAAAGAACAAAGCTTCATCTGAGATAGGGAAAGAAAAAGAGATACGGGGCATGAAAGTAGTTTGTGGATCATAATCCTTGAAAGCATCAATACTTACGCTGGTTTGGTTAGGATCTACCCTGTAAGGAGTTGGTTTTCCTGAGTTACCACTGATCAGATTCGGGTCTTCAATAACGGTTCCGGCAGCATTGTACCATACATTCCCGTTTCTGTAACCCAATACTTTCACTGAATTTGCGTTTGCTTTGTAATCGTCCACGTATACCACGTAATCGGATCCGATATTTGAAGGATGATTGCCACCATTCGTTATATTACGGCTACCATTCACATCTTTTACATATTTTGAATCGTAAAATAAATAAGGATCTTTCAATACCATCTGATTGGCATCAAAACGGTCGATACGTACACCGATATTAAAAATTAAATCGTTGAAAGCAAATTTATCCTGGATATAACCGGCCATGTACAAAGGTTCAAAAGCACCAATTTCGCGTTTGTACCTGCCGTTATCATCTCTTTCTTCAAAAAACTGTTTTAAGGTTGGTTTGCTGCTAAGTTTTTTACCGGTATAATCGTATCCATAGTAGTAAACATTGGGATTATTGCCATTATCAAGCACTTCATCCGGACTAAACATATCAATGGAATACATTGATGGGTCATATTTGTCAATATCTATCCAGTCATGAATTGAGTGACCGTTCACCGGCATACCTAATTTTTGACGCAGGTTCTTATCAAAGGTTGTTTGTCTCGACTCATTATAAATATAATTATAAAAAATAGTATCCTGTAAACCGCCTAAGCGTAAATAAGGATCACTGTCATTGATCTGATCGATATGGCTGTTGGTTAATCTTCTGGCCAATGTCCAAAGGCTGGCAGGAGAAAAACCTACATAACTTTCAGATAATTGTTCATATTGTATCCCAAATTCAAAAGCATGATTTCCGATATCGGCAGAACCATTTACACTGATACCAATCTGTCTGCTGTCTGATAAATTATAGGCATTGTAAACAGAGCCTGTTCTTGAATACAAACTGTAAATATTCGGAGGCAGATCCCCATTGCGCAATCCATTAAATGATTGTATAAGCAATTGGTTTGGAAAACCCTGAGGGAAAAACCCGTAAAGCTGTGAAGTATAATTTGCAAGGGTAGGATTTATTTCTGAACGGTCAAAGCTTACGTTGGTAGGTGTAACATTGGCCATAATCAATGCATTGTTATAAATAATGCCATTTACAGTATCGCTACCTATAGTAAAAGTGGGTTGCATAGTGGTTGTAAATTTTCCAACATAACCATAGTTAAAAAGATTGTCCTGATGATTTCTGTCCTGTATGGTTTGATTTGACTTTGAATAGTCAGCCTGTATCTGATAGAATACATTTTTTATCAGCGATTTACTATCCTTGTCAGCAGGGAAACGTTGGGTAAATTTTCCATTCACACTCCAGTCGGAAGCAATATATTCACCGTTGTTTTCAGAATTTAACAAGGAATTTGCACGACTCCATATTCTGCCTCTTCCATAACTGAAATTACCACCAAACTGTAAATTTGTAGTAGCAGTAGTACGAACGTCTATTTTCCCTGAGAAAGTAGCACTGTATGCTGAACCATTTTCTTTGGTATAAATTTTTTCTAAATCAGATTTTCTTAGAAAATCAGCATTGTATCTTACAACTCCATTTTCAATCAGCAATGGATTCTGTTCCAGAAATATTCTTTTGCTGTCGTTTACTTTATAATCACCATTGGCAAAAGGGCGGGTATCTTTGTTATAACCAAATTCACCGGCAATAAAGAAGCCTAATAAAGAAGATTTTCTATCATCTTTGCTTTTCAACAGTGGTCCGGTTAAATTGAAGGACATTAAATTTCTGCCGAATTTATCAAGAAACTGGGAAGTAACAAACTCCAATCCTCCGCCAAATTCACGGGAAGGACCTGTAGTAACAATGTTCATTACACCACCTGTTGCTTCACCATATTTAGCAGGAATCCCTCCCAATATCATACTTACTTCACCCATGGCTGATTTAGGTAAATTTACATTCCCTCTCACTCTCACACCATCTACATAAGTAACTGTACTTCCATCGTCAGAACGGGCACCTCTCACACTACCCATGGCACCGTCAACAGACTGAACACCGCCCATAGTAGCAGCAACAGATTCTGCAGAACGACCGGGCATTCTGGATATATCTTCAGAAGTAAGTGTTGCACCCGACTGGGTTTGATCCTTGGAAATCAAAGGAACTTTATAATCAACTACTGTAAAGGTTTCCAGGGTTGTTGCCGTGGGTTCCATCACTACATTATTGAATGTCATTTTATCTGCATTGATTACAACACCTTTTATTAATAAAGGTTTGTAACCAACATAGGTTGCTTTAACATCATAACGACCGGCAGGTATAGGTTTAATGGTATAGTTACCATCAAAATCCGTAGTACCACCACCAAATTGTTTTCCCGCCTGCTCAATGATAATATTGGCAAAGGCAATGGGTTCTTTGGTTTCCTTATCAGTAATCTTACCTTTAAGTTCTCCCGACTGCGAAAATACCATCAGATTGACTGATAGTAAAATTCCTAATGAAAAGAGTAATTTTTTCAACATACAGTGTAATTTTATGTTAGAATTAATGTGTGTTTTTTTAAGGGGGTAAAATTATAAAAAAAACCAATACCCTCCTCTTTTTATTTCTGTTTACAATTATTTTTTATTAAATTATCTTTGTTTCTATGGCTATATTTTAGCAAGCATAA
>CAIUKU010000460.1 GCA_903899825.1 uncultured Bacteroidales bacterium
AATACCTAAGTATAATTGATTCGGGTTTTTTTAATGGTGTTCTTCTTGTAATAAAGTGACGAGCGAAAGCATTACTGATGTTTAATAATTTTTTATTAATCTTTTTTAGTCAGTTTTTTATTTTCCAGATGCCGGCTAGCATCTCTTACACTTTTCTTCTCCAGATTTTTTTGCAAGGCATCCGTTAAATCCACACCTGTTTGATTGGCAATACATATTAGTACAAACAATACATCTGCCAGTTCGTCGGCTAAGTTTTTATCCTCATCCGAAGCTTTAAAAGATTGTTCCCCGTATTTCCGGGCAATAATTCTGGCAACTTCCCCTACTTCTTCGGTAAGTAATGCCATATTGGTCAGTTCGTTAAAATAACGAACACCGGTTGTATTGATCCATTTATCGATGATATCCTGGGCTTGCTGAAGGGTCATATGCTGGGGTTTTAATGCAAAGGTCTATACCTGTTGATTCTTAATTTATTGATTATTTCTTTATCCTTTTCCTTTTCTTTTTTATGAATTTCATTGATATGCAATTCAATATCTGTCAATAAATTATCAATTCCTATTTTAGAAGTAATTTTCATTTCAGTAACGGCCAATACATTGGGGGTTTTTCTGATTTGTTTTATAATGGATTCAATAGCTGGTTTTTTTCGTGATCCGAAAACTATCAACAAAAAGTCCATTTGTTTCCATTCATTAATTAAAAAACCTTCTACTGCCCTGTTCGCAATTAAATGAAACGTAGCAGAATTTTCACTGTCCTCAAAATAAAAAAACGGGAATGCCAAATTGTGGTCATCATTCTTTTGAACAATCATTAAATCGTCGTAGCGGCTAAAATTAAAATTGGAAATCTGATTCAGAAAATACACTATCCTATACTCAGGGATATGGCAGGCTATCCCAATAATACTGAATTCATTTTCGTAATTACCTGATATTGATGTTTTTTTCTTTGCCATTGTCCTTTTTACCAATTAGCAAATATATAAAGAAAAAATACAAAATTTACTTTTTTTTCAAAAAAACTAAATTTCTCAGATGATAAGATTTTGTTGAAAGATTATCAACTTTCCTTTTTTTACTATCAAATAGTTTTTTTATAAACAGCTAAATAATAAACAGCACAGTTAATATTAAAAAACTATTTCTTCCATAAGTTTTCCATTTGTTCCAGTGTTTTACCTTTGGTTTCGGGTACCAGTTTCCATACAAACCATGCGGCGAGCAAGCCCATAATACCGTAAATCCAGTAAGCAAACCCGTGATGAAAAATACTGGTAAGTGAAGAGCTTTTATCCATCATAGGGAAGGACCAGGAAACAAGATAATTGGAGATCCATTGGGCAGCTACAGCCACAGCCATTACACGTCCACGAATGCGATTCGGAAACATTTCTGAAAGTAATACCCAGGTTACAGGTCCCCAGCTCATGGCAAAAGATGCGACATAAATTAGCATAAAAACCAAAGCTGCTATCCCAATATGCTCAAAATAAAAGGTAAATCCCAAAGCCAGCATACTCATTGCCATCCCCAAAGCACCAATAATCTGCAATGGTTTTCTTCCATAACGATCTACAGTATAAATGGCGATGATGGTAAATGTAAGATTAATGACACCTACAATAATGGTTTGTAACAATGAAGCATCGGTATTGCTTCCCATATTTTTAAAAATCTCAGGAGCATAATATAAAACCACATTAATACCCACAAACTGCTGAAATACTGACAATAAAACACCTACAATGACTATAAAATAACCATAAGAAAATAATTTTGAAGACCCGACACCCGAAACTGTTTCTTTGATTTCTGCTAAAACCTGCTCTCCTATTTTCTTTCCGTTTATTTTAATCAGTGTTGCAATGGCTTTATCTTCTTTATGTTGCATTACCTGCCAACGGGGACTTTCAGGAACAAAAAACAAAAGAATCAGGAACAATACACCGGGAATGGTTTCTGAAAAAAACATCCAGCGCCAGCCATATTCGTGCAACCAGGTTTCATTGCCTTGTCTGGCTATACTCCAGTTGACAAAATAAACCACCAGCATGCCAAAAATGATGGCAAACTGATTCCATGAAACCAGGTTGCCCCGTTTTGCTGCAGGAGCTATTTCTGCAATATATAAAGGAGATAACATAGAAGCTAATCCTACGCCAACACCTCCAATAATTCGGTAAATGATAAATGATGTTAGAAATTCCGCAACATTATTTCCGACGGGAGCAATTAATAATTCAGGAAAACCTGAACCAATGGCTGAAATGATAAGTAAAACTGCTGCAACTATCATACTATTCCGTCTCCCGAGCTTTAGCGCCATCCACCCACTTATTAAACCACCTAAAATGCAACCGATTAAAGCACTGGAGACAGTAAAACCCAATAATGAATTTGCAGCCATTTCACTAAGGTTTCTTGTGTCTATAAAATTGATTTTCAAAGACTGAACTGTTCCTGATATCACGGCTGTATCGTATCCAAAAAGTAAACCTCCCAATGTAGCAACCAGGGTAATACCCCAGACATAAACCATATTTGTTTTTTGATCTTCCATGACTTAAATATATTGATTGATTAACTGTTCAAATAATTCCTGTTTACCGCTTCTCATCTCAGGTTCTCCGTTTTCCAAGGCAAAAGTTCTCAGGTCTTCCAGACTTAGTTTTCCTTCTTCGTAAGCTAATCCCTTTCCTGCATCAAAACTTGCATAACGTTGTTTTTTCCATTTGGATAATTCGGATTTATTGAGAATTTCATCAGCAATTACAAGGGAACGGGCAAATACATCCATGGCAGAAATATGAGCAATGAAAAGATCTTGCGGATCTGTTGAATTTCTTCTGATTTTGGCATCGAAATTAGTACCTCCTGTTGTAAATCCCCCTGCACCTAAAATGACCATCATCGCTTCAACGGTTTCGTAAATATTCAACACAAACTGATCGGTATCCCAACCATTCTGATAATCACCACGGTTGGCATCTATACTGCCCAATAAACCTGCATCAGCAGCACATTGCAGTTCGTGCTGAAAAGTATGACCTGCCAGAGTAGCATGGTTTACTTCAATATTAAGTTTAAAATCTTTGTCTAATCCATAATGACGTAAAAATCCTATAACGGTTTCTGTATCAAAATCATATTGATGTTTGGTAGGTTCCATGGGTTTAGGTTCAATTAAGAAGCTTCCTTTGAAACCCTGTTTACGACCATAGTCGCGTGCCATAGTCAGGAAACGTCCCAGATGTTCCTTTTCGCGTTTCATATCGGTGTTGAGCAGCGACATATAACCTTCTCTTCCTCCCCAGAACACATAATTTTCACCACCTAAAGCAATGGTAGCATCTATGGCATTTTTTACCTGAGTACCGGCATAAGCCAGAGCATGAAAATCAGGATTGGTAGATGCACCGTTCATATATCGGGGATTTGAAAATACATTGGCAGTTCCCCATAACAATTTTATTCCTGAAGCAGATTGCTTCTGTTTTGCATATTCAACCATAGTCATCAGGCGTTTTTCTGATTCCAGGATGTTATCAGCTTCTTCTACCAAATCAAAATCATGAAAGCAATAGTAAGGAACACCTAATTTACTGATGAACTCAAAAGCAAAATCCATTTTGGCTTTAGCTTTTACAATCGGATCTTTTATTTCAGCCCAGGGATAAATTTTAGTACCTGGTCCAAACGGGTCAGCTCCACTTCCACAAAAGCTATGCCAATAGGAAATGGCAAACCTCAGCTGATCATTCATTGTTTTACCACCAACAATTTGCTCTTCATTATACCATTTATAGGCCAAAGGATTTTTTGAGGTTCTGTCTTCAAATTTAATTTTGCCAATTCCGGAAAAGAATTCTTTTTCTCCTGTTATGTATTCCATAATATTGATTTATTGATATATATGATTAGATAAAAACCTAACAGGTTTTTAAAACCTGTTAGGTTTGAGCTATTTATTAATTATTTAATTGTGTTTCTAAAAACGAAATCCAATTTTCAAGAGCAAGTTTTGTCTGTTCATTTGTAATAATATCAGGCTTTGTAATACCAATAATATTTAAGTTTATAAAAGCATTTTCTGCTGAATGATATATGCCGGAGCCTATTCCTGCCCCAATTGCTGCACCACAGGCTCCATCCGTATCATACAATTCAATTACCGAGTCGGTGGCATCCGCCAGTGTTTGTCTGAAAACCGGACACAAAAACAAATTGGCATTTCCGGCTTTTATCACCTTGGTTTGAACACCGGTAGTATTTAATATCCTCATCCCATAAGCAAATGAAAAGGCAATCCCTTCAATGGCAGAACGTATTACTTCATTTTCACCATGTATATTGAAGTTCAGATTCATCATTCCTGCATTTACAGTTTTATTCTCCAGCATCCGTTCGGAGCCATTTCCAAAGGGAATAAATATCAGTCCTTCAGCACCAACATTTGCTTTTGCTGCTTTTTGGTTGAGTTCATCATAAGAATAATTACTTCCGAACATTTTTTTGATCCATGAATATAAGATGCCACATCCATTGATACACAACATTACCCCATATCGTGGATTTTCAGCAGTATGATTTACATGCACAAAAGTATTTACTCTGCTAGCGGGATCAAAAAGTATCTGCTCACTCACTCCATATACGACGCCTGATGTTCCTGCTGTGGCTGCTACTTCTCCCGGTTGTAATACATTTAACGATAATGCATTATTGGGTTGATCGCCGGAACGGTAGGTGACAGGAATTCCTTCAGGGATTCCCAGTACTTCAGAAGCTGTTTTGTTAACAAATCCCTGAATACCCATTATCGGTGTTATTTCTGCCGTTTTTGCTTTATCAATTCCATAATAATCCAACAATAAATTTGCTCTTCCTTCTTCTTTAAAATTCCAAAGGATGGCTTCCGATAAACCTGTAGTAGTTGTTTTAAATTCTCCGGTAAGTTTCATTGCAAGGTAATCACCTGGAAGCAGCATTTTATAAATTTTTTTATAAATATCGGGTTCGTTTTCTTTCACCCATTTCAGTTTGGAAGCTGTAAAATTACCTGGAGAATTCAATAAATTTTCCAGGCATTTTTCTTCTCCGATTTCTTTAAAGGCTTTTTCTCCATAAGGAACAGCACGACTGTCGCACCAGATAATCGAAGGTCGAAGCACATTTTGATCTCTGTCTACCAAAACCAGTCCATGCATCTGGTATGAAATACCTATTGCCTTAATATCATTTGCATTGATACCGGTTTGATTGAGTATCATTTTTGTTACAATACCAATATTTTCCCACCAGATTTCCGGATGCTGTTCAGCCCAACCCGGCTGTGGCGCATTTATCTTCATTTCATTATCAGGATAAAATGCTTTAGCTATACACTTTCCTGTTGAAACCTCAATTAAAGAGGCTTTGATTGAGGAACTTCCGATATCGTAACCGAGTAATGTCATGGTGTTAATAGTGTGAAATTATACGTAAGAAAACGAAGTTTCAAAAGTAATAAAATAATAGAAATATGAGCTAAATTGATTTAGGAAAATTTTTTATTAAACACAAAAGCAAATAACTTAATTATTGCTGTTTTATCTCTTGTTCATATCAATTACTTCGATTTTCCATGCAAATCTACTTAATTTAAACAATTAAGAATTAGATTTCAAAATAATTATTTTAATTTTCTAAATGCATTTAGTTTTTTATTAAATTTGAAAACATAATATTTAATCACAGAAATATGAAGAAAATTATACAATTTATTGTATTGTTGTTGTTTACACAATTTACACAAGCTCAACTCCCTCAACATTATTTTAAAATCGGCGAAGGTAATTTCCTGCTGGATGGCAAACCTTTTCAAATCATAAGTGGTGAAATGCATTTTGCCCGTATTCCCCGTGAATATTGGCACGATCGCCTGAGAATGGCAAAAGCAATGGGATTGAATACAATATGTACTTATGTATTCTGGAATTATCACGAAACAGAAAAGGGGAAATATAATTTTAGCGGAAATGCGGATGTTGCAGCATTTGTAAAAGTCGCACAGCAAGAAGGTTTATGGGTAATTATCCGTCCAAGTCCTTATGCCTGTGCTGAATGGGAATTTGGAGGCTATCCCTGGTGGCTGATTAAAGAAAAAGATTTGAAAGTAAGAAGCAGGGATCCCAAATTTTTGGAAATGAGCCGGAATTACATCAATGCTTTTGCCAAAGAACTTACACCCCTGCAAATTACAAAAGGGGGGCCTGTTATTATGGTTCAGCTTGAAAATGAATATGGTTCTTATGATAAAGACAAAGAATATCTTACAATTAATAGAAATTATCTGAAGGATGCCGGTTTTGATGTGGATTTTTATACCTGCGATGGCCCTTCGCAAATGCCCGATGGTTATTTATCCGGTTTGCTTCCGGCTGTGAACGGTTGGGATGATCCAAATGGAGTAAAGATACTGATCGATAAATACAATAATAACCAGGGCCCCTATTTTATTGCAGAATGGTATCCTGCCTGGTTCGATTCCTGGGGCGTTGATCATCATACAGTTCCATTTAAAAATTTTATTGACACTTATGACTCTGTATTGGCTGCCGGTTTTTCCATCAACATTTACATGGTTCATGGCGGAACAACCAGGGCTTTCTGGAATGGTGCCAATATGCCACCTTTCCGGCCACAAACAACAAGCTATGATTATGATGCACCTATCAATGAAGCGGGTAATGCTACCCCTAAATTCATGGCTATGCGGAATGTGATTAAAAAGTATTTATCTGCAGAAGCCCTCTCTCAATTACCTGAAGTGCCGGAAACAAAAAAAACCATCACAACAGCATTAATTAAACTCGACCAGGCAACTCCATTATTTGACAATTTACCAAAACCAATACTTTCAGAGAATCCTTTATCTTTTGAAGATATTAACCAGGGTTATGGTTATGTATTGTATCGTACAACAATAAGTGGACCACTCAAGGGTATGCTGTATATCAAAAATGTCAGAGATTATGCGCTGGTTTTTATCAACGGTAAAAGAGTAGCTATTCTTGACCGTCGTTTTGAACAGGATAGCGTTTTTATAAATCTGGCAGCAGGAAAAGCAACATTAGATATTCTGGTTGAAAATATGGGAAGAATAAATTATGGTCCTTTTCTGAATGACAATAGGAAAGGAATTACTGAAAAAGTAATATTCAATGATTCTGAGCTTAAGAATTGGGAAATTTATGGCTTTCCTTTTAATGATATTTCTAATCTTAAATTTAGTAAAGCTACTCAATACCAAAATCCTGTCATGAGAAAAGGAAGTTTTATGTTGGATGAGACTGCAGATACTTATCTTGATTTTTCGAAATGGGGAAAAGGCTGTGCATGGATCAACGGGCATAATCTGGGGCGCTACTGGAATATCGGTCCTACTCAGACGATGTATGTTCCGGCTCCCTGGCTGAAAAAAGGTGAAAATGAAATTATTATATTTGAAGAATTAAAATACAATGTCGATGAAGTCAAAGGTATAGAAAATCCGATTCTCGATATTATGGGAACTCCTAAAATTTATTCAATAGGTAGTGTTGATATGACTTTAAAGAAATCTGTTTTAACCTTAAATTGCAAAGATGCTTCAGCATCTGTTTTTTATTCAATTGACGGGAAAACACCAACGTATAAATCATCTAAATACACACATCCACTTTCTTTTAATAAACCAGTTGTTGTTTCAGTTATCGGCCGGAAATTCGATACCTATTCTGATGAAATATTGAAAATTAATATTCATCCATCCTTATCAACAGCTTGTAAAGTGAATACATTAACTAAATTCAGTGACAAATATATAGCCGGTGGTGAACAGGCAGTTGCTGATGGTTTTTTAGGAAGCAATGATCTCAGAGACGGCTTCTGGCAAGGTTATGAAGGCAATGATTTTCATGCGATTATTGATTTGGGTAAGGAAAAGGACATCGCTTCAATTCGGGCAAATTTTCTTCAGGATGCTAAGTCATGGATATTTCTACCTTCACAGGTAGAATTTAGTGTATCAACTGATGGCAAAGATTATACAGCTATTTCAAAAATAAGCAGTGAAATTCATTTATTTGAAGAAAACAGTTCAATATGGAAAGCACTCCTCGATTATTCGACCACAGTTATGGCAGGCAAAAAAGTAAGATATGTTTCTGTTAAAGCAAAGAATATTGGTGTTTGTCCTCCAAATCATCCCGGTGCCGGAGGAAAAGCCTGGTTGTTTGTGGATGAAATAACGGTACATTAATAAATATACTTAACAGATCTATTAAAAAAGAAAACCTAACAGGTTTCCAAAACCTGTTAGGTTTAACCTAAATTGAGAAATTAAAGAAATTTATAAACAAATTAAATGCCAATGCAACCCACTTTAGTAATTTTAGCTGCCGGCCAGGGAAGCCGTTTTGGTGGCAACAAACAGATTGCAAGCATAGGCCCGTCGGGTGAATGCATCATGGACTATTCAGTTTATGATGCAATAAAGGCTGGTTTTGGAAAAGTTGTTTTTGTTATAAAAGAAAGTTTTAAATGCGATTTTATTGCTAATTTTAATACGGCTCGCTTTAATCATCTGATTCAGGTAGAATATGCATATCAGGAACTTAATAATCTTTTTCCTGGATTTATGCTTCCTTTAAACAGAACTAAACCCTGGGGAACCTGTCATGCTTTGATGATGGCTCAGGATATTGTAAAAGAACCCTTTGCCTCCATTAATGCCGATGATTTTTATGGCAGAGAAGCTTTTATGGGCATGGCTGAATTTCTGAAATCTGTTGCTCACAAGGAAAACCAATATTGTGTAATGGGATATAATATTGTGAATACCTTGGTTGAGTCCGGAGGGACTTCCAGGGCTGAATGTATGATGGATAAAGAGAATTACCTTAGTTTTGTTGAAGAAAGAACAGAAGTGCAGTCTGTGAATGGCATTATCAAAGGTCTGGATATAAATAAAAATCACGTTGAAATGAGTAAAAGCACCATCGTTTCTATGAATTTCTGGGGTTTTACACCCGATTATTTTATGAATTGTAATCGCTATTTTGAGCAATTTCTTACAAATAATATCAATTCTCCCAATGCTGAGTTTTTAATTCCAGCTGTTGTAAATGACTTAATAAACAAACAGGAGATTAAAGTTAAAGTAATAAATTCACAGACTGAGTGGTTTGGCCTAACTTATCAGACAGATAAAGCTTTAGTGCAGAAAAAACTGAAGGAATTAATTCTGAAAGGAATATACCCTCATAAATTATGGAACTAAATTAAAGTAGAAAAAATGTCAGTAAAAGTAGAAAGTTTCGGATATATGCCTGATGGCAGAGAAGCAAAATTGATTACACTTACAGCAAATAACGGTCTCATAACAACTCTTACAAATTATGGCGCCAAATTAGTTACATTAATAGTTCCTGATAAAGATGGAAAATTAAAGGATATCGTATTAGGATACAATTCAGCAGAAGATTATGTAAACGGACAAAGATATTTTGGTTCCAATCCGGGCAGGGTTTCGGGCAGAATAGGCAATTCGTGCTTTACATTAAACGGCCACACCTATAACTTACCTAAAAACGAAAATGGCAATCACCTCCACGGAGGCATTAAAGGTTTTGATTCTGTATTGTGGGATTATGAAGTGATTGGCGAAAAAGTTTCCTTCATTTTCTTCAGCCCCGATGGCGACGAAGGCTATCCCGGCAATTTGAAAACACAAATAGATTACGAATGGATTGCCGGTAACGAATTGCTGATTACCTATCATGCAGAAACAGATAAAGACACTCCTGTTTGCATTACGCACCATTCTTATTTTAACCTTAGCGGTGAAGATTATGAAAAGATTGGACAACATATTATACAAATCAATGCTTCCAACTATTTAGAAACAAACAAAGAATTAATACCTACAGGAGGCTTATTATCCGTTGACGGAACAGCCTTAGACCTTCGCAAACCAACATCAATATGCAAAGGATTGCAATCAACCGACAGCTGCATAACTTCAGTTGGCGGCTTTGACCACTGCTATGTACTCGATGACCAATCTCCTGACATGAAACTAAATGCATTAGTTACTGACCCGACAACAGGCAGAAAGATGGAAGTATTTTCCACTTATCCCTGCATTGTCTTTTATTCAGGAAATGGTTGCAACAGCATCATTCCCGGAAAATCAGGTAAAATTGCCGGTGACAAATCTGCTTTTTGTCTGGAGCCTCAGCTTTTCACCAATGCTGTGAATATTAATGAGTTTCCTTCCAACATATTAAGTCCGGATCAGAAATATTTTCATCAAATCTCATATAAATTTTCAACCATTTAATTCTAAAGACTATGCATTTTGCAACATTGGATTATATCGTATTATTAGGATACATTTTAATTATTATCAGCATTGGATTATTCGTATCCCGAAGAGATAAAAAAAGAGAAAGAAACGCCTCAGATTATTTTCTTGCCAATAAAGGTCTGACCTGGTGGGTTATCGGAGCTTCTTTAATAGCCTCCAATATTTCAGCCGAACAATTCATAGGGATGTCAGGTTCAGGTTTTAAAATTGGTTTGGGGATTGCCTCTTATGAATGGATGGCTGCTCTAACTTTGGTGATAGTTGCCGTGTTCTTTATGCCGGTTTTCCTCAGACAAGGTATTTATACCATGCCACAATTTCTGGAACAACGATATGACAAAAGGGTGAAAACAGTAATGGCTGTTTTCTGGGTAGTTACATTTATATTTGTAAATCTGACTTCGGTTTTGTATTTAGGATCTTTAGCTTTAAAAAATGTTACAGGAGGTAATGCAATAAATATAATGAATATCAATTTCGATCCTTTGATTTTGGGAATTATTTCATTGGGAATATTTACTGCTATTTATTCTGTTTATGGTGGTTTTAAAGCTGTTGTATACACGGATGTAGTTCAGGTAGTTTTTCTTGTAGGCGGCGGATTATTAACCACTTATCTTGCTTTGGAAGCCTTGGGTGGCACAGCTATTGAAGGTTTTGTGAAAATTACAAAAATGGCTCCCGAAAAGTTTCACATGATTTTAGGTAAAGACAATCCGAATTATATAGATTTACCCGGTATCAGTGTATTGGTAGGAGGAATGTGGGTAGCCAACCTTTACTATTGGGGATGTAATCAATATATCATACAAAGAGCACTGGCTGCAAAAAGCATCAGAGAAGCACAGAAAGGCTTGGTTTTTGCCGGGTTTATTAAAATATTACTTCCATTGATTGTTGTAATACCTGGTATCGTTGCATTTGTATTAAATGCACCCATTGGTAAACCCGATGAAGCCTATCCATGGTTATTACAGAATTTTATTCCTGCCGGTGTAAAAGGACTCTGCTTTGCAGCGCTGGTTGCAGCCATTGTGAGTTCGCTGGCTTCGATGATGAACAGCATTTCATCTATTTTTACCATGGATATTTACAAGGCATTTATTAATAAAAATGCTTCTGAACACAATCAGGTTAGTGTTGGCCGGATTGTAAGCGTAGTCGCTATTATCATTGCCATGATTGTCGCTCCTTTGCTGAAAAACCTCGATCAGGCTTTTCAGTATATTCAGGAATTTACGGGTTTTGTGAGTCCGGGTGCACTGGCCATCTTCCTGATGGGGATGTTCTGGAAACGGGCCACCTCAAACGGCGCTTTAACTGCAGCTATTGGTACATTTGTTTTATCGTTTGCCTTTAAATTTCTATTTCCGGCCTTGCCGTTTATGGACAGAATGGGGATCGTTTTCATTTTAAGTATCTTCCTTATAGTTATCGTTTCATTTTTCGAAGGATACAAAATCAGCGAAAAAGCAATAATAATTGATAAGGGTTTATTTTCAACGTCTATTGGATTTAAAATACTGGCAGTTATTATCATTATCATATTAACTCTCTTATACGCCTATTTCTGGTAATTTATTAAATATCAATTCAGTTAGGTACTGAAGGTTTTCAATAACCCTGACAGGGTTTAAAACCCTGTCAGGGTTTAAAAATAACTATTAATGTTCAAAATTTAAACATGAATACAGAACAACTTACAAAAGATTTTAAAACCAGATTCAAAGGAGATTATGCTGTTTTTTCAGCACCCGGACGTATCAATATCATTGGTGAGCATACAGACTATAACAATGGTTTTGTATTGCCGGGAGCTATAGACAAAACAATAGAACTGGTAATCAGAATTAACCATAATAGTAATATTATCAATGTTGTAGCCAATGATCTGAATGAAGAAGAAAGTATTACAATAGATACAACTCAGACAAATTATCATTGGACAAAATATATATTGGGTGTTGTTGGCGAACTTAAAAAACTGGGTTGCAATATTCCTGGTTTTGATAGTGTTTTTGGAGGCAATGTTCCGCTTGGCAGCGGTATGTCATCTTCTGCTGCACTTGAATCTGTATTTGGATTTGCACTCAATGAACTGCTTGGTTTAAATTTGAATCGTTTCCAATTGGCAAAAGTCGGTCAAATGGCTGAACATCATTATGTGGGAGTACGATGCGGGATCATGGATCAGTTTGCTTCTCTTTTCGGAGAAGAAGATAAGCTTGTTAAACTGGATTGTCGCTCGTTGGAATATGAAATGATTCCCTTTCATCCTGATAAATACAGTATTGTTTTGCTCGACACTAAAGTTTCACATAGCCTGGCTTCCTCCGAATATAATAAACGCAGGGCAAGTTGTGAAAAAGGAGTAAGCATTATTGCTGCTAAATACAATCAGGTGAAAAGCCTGAGAGATGTTTCTATAGACATGCTTGAAGAGTTTATTGACGAAATGAGTATTGAAACCTATAAACGTTGTCTATACGTAATTGGTGAAATTGACCGTTTACAAAAAGCTTGCGAAGCATTAAACATAAATGATTTTAGCACTGTTGGAAGATTGATGTATGAAACCCATGATGGTTTACAACTTTTATATGAAGTGAGTTGCAAAGAACTTGATGTTTTGGTTCAGTTTGCTAAAGGTTATAATGGTGCTATCGGCTCTCGTATGATGGGCGGTGGCTTTGGGGGATGTACCATAAGTTTGGTAGAAGCTGTGAAAAAACAGTATTTTATTAAGCAATCTTCCCTGAAGTTCAAATCAGAATTTGGTTATTTACCTGTTGTACATGAAGTAAAAATTGCTGATGGAGCAAAAAGGATTTTATAAAAATGATTTAAAAAAAATTTAAACTTAATAGGTATAATATGTTATTTACTTAAAATGTCAATTATCTCACCAACGTGACACTGCCTGCTTTTTCTTTTTCAAAACCAAACATTTCTTTGTATTTAATATAGTAAACATAAACACCAACAGGCAGATAATCACCTGTATTACCAAACTTTCCATTCCATCCTTCATCCCATTCGGTAGTTTTGTAAATTTCTTTACCCCATCTGTCATAAATAATAAAAAGATAATTTCGGGTATCAATTCCGATTCCTTTAGGTTTGAATACATTTACATCAGGACTGTTGCTGGAAGGTACAAATGCATTGGGTACATAAAAATAATTGGGTGTTGTAACATACATCGAACCTGAAACAGAATCCACGCAACCATGATCAGACATAACCGTTAACCAGATAATAAATTCACCGGCAGATGAAAATGTATGAGTAGGTGATGGAACAAAAGAAGTATTACTTGCTGATCCATAGTCCCCGAAATTCCAAAACCATGCAATGGCATTCGTTGAATGATCCGTAAAAACCACATCCGGAGCATCAGTAGTTGCAGTAGTTGGATCTGCTATAAAAGCAGGAATAGGTTTGGGATGTACCATGATAAGTCCTGAAGCTGTGTCTTTACATGCATTAATATCGGTTGCAATAACTGTATAAGTAGTATTTACAGCAGGCGACACCTGTAAAGGATTGGATGTTGAATTATTATTTAACCATAGATAGCTAAGATTACTACCACCGCTTACAGTTAATGTTGCTGAAATTCCCCTGCAGATTTCAGCACTATCGACCGTTATTTCAGGAGGTTGATTCACAACAACAAGGGCAGTATCTTTTCCGATACAATTATTTATATCTTTTCCGGTTAAGGTATAGCTGGTAGTTATGTTCGGGCTAATGGAGAGGGGATTTGTTGTCGAAAAATTATTACCCCATACATATGAATTACCACCATTGGCAGTTAGAGTAGCCGTTTCATTCAGGCATATCGTATCATTATTTACAGTAATCAAAGGGTTAGAAAAGAAAGTAACATTTGTAACTGTACTGTCTTTGCAACCAAATACATTCTTACCGATAACCTTATACTGAGTTGATACTGCAGGACTAACTAAGAGTGGGTTAACTGTATCATTACCAGGTGTCCAGAGATAGGTATTCCCGCCTGATGCCAATAATGTTGCAGTGTCTCCTTCACAAATGGTATCTGATGTTGCTGTAATAATTGGATTAGGGTTTACAGTGACAAGAGCAGTATCTTTACGGACACAACCCCATGAATTACTCCCTGTTACAATGTAGGATGTTGTTGTTAAGGGAAGCACTTTCTTAATTGCGCCGGGTGTTAGACCGTTGTTCCAGGTATAGGTTGTTGCACCGGTAGCTGTGAGTATTGCAGTATCACCAATACATATCGTGTCGTTATTTACTATCGTATTAGGTCTTGGGTGAACAACCACTGAATGTGTCATCGTTGAAGAAAACCCACCTGAATTGATAATTGAAAGATTTACGTCGTAGGTCCCTGGATTATTAAACGTATGTGAGGGATTTTGTAAAGAAGAAAAAGTCGCATCCCCAAAATCCCAAAAATAAGATGTAATGGCTAAGCCACTAATACTATTGCTGGTAAAGTTAACAGGAGTTCCTGCACATGTTGCTGTATCAGAAGCAAAATTTGCTACAGTTGTCATGCATACATACTGTATATTCCAGCAACCTCCTGTAGATCCACTTACACCCCAATAAACATTAGGATCACCTGAAAAAATAGCATTTAATACATTCCCTGTATAAGTTTGCGTAGGAGAAGTTGGAAGTGTGGTTGCATTCCCAAAATATACATTAATAATACCTGCACCTCCTGAAGTTGGAGTCCAGGAAAACCTGAATAAATGATCCAAACCATCTGTGATATTAGCAGGAAAACCTATTGCTGCTGAAGGTGGTTTTAATTCATTGGTAGTGTTGTGTAATTCATCTCCGTTTTTATGAATCGATATGTGTTGGTAAGCAGGATCTGTTGTATTGTCAGTATAAGTATCCATAATCACTCCCAAAGAAGGTGTAATTCCATTATATCCAACACCACCACCCAGACCAAACACACCTGTATTTAATGGTTGTAAAATAAAAGAAATTCCATCTGCACCACAGGTTGCAGGAACATAACCAATTGTTCCCGGTCTGTTGCCAAAATTGAGCGTTAAAGTTATATCAAAAGGCTGTGACAGATTAATTTTATAAATATTCCATACAGCTCCGGATTGACCAATTGTATTGGTAAGTCTGTAACATCCGGGGGTTGTCATTACTACCGCTGTTCCTGCTACATTATATTGCTGAGCGTTTACATTCAACACCATTAAAAAAAGTATCGCTTTTAGTGATATTAATTTAATAATATTTATAAAAATATTGAATCTGTATATTCTATGTTCCATTTTTTTATACTAAATAACGTAATTTAAAATCCTGATATCATGAAAACACTAGCTTTTGAAGTATCCATTACAATTTAATTTATTCTTAAAAACGCTACAAAGATACTTAATAAAATATCAATTATCCTAAATCGGTTTAGAAAATTTGCAAATTTTTTTCTTTTATCAATAAAAGACACTAAAAAACATAAAAAAGTTGCCTGAAGATTTCAGATATCTTAAACATTTCAATAATTTTTTAAAATTAATACTGATAAATAAAAATATATCTACTTATTAACCTTCTTCTTTCTAAACATCTTAATCATTATGATATAATGCGGATCAGGGCATAAATTTCATATGCCA
>CAIUKU010000461.1 GCA_903899825.1 uncultured Bacteroidales bacterium
AAAATTAATATTCATTTTTTTCGTTACATCTATCTGCTGTAATCTACAACTTTCTGCCCAGGATAACAACTTAAAATTCAGAGGCTCATCTATTTACCTTGGGTCTATAGAAGCAGACAAATTACCAGTAACACTTAGCTTTTCCTATATCAATAATAACAAAACTGCTGTGAAAATTATTGACATTAAAGCATCTAGCAATTGTAAAATATCAAACTGGAATAAGCTTTCACTGATAAAACCCGGTTCTACAGGTATTATCACTATAACTTACGAAAATAAAAACATAGGTGTTTTTAATGAAAAATTAATTGTTAAAACAAATGAACCCGGTTCAAAAGAAATCATCTTAACTTTTGGTGGAGAAATCGTTGCCCGGAAAAAAGTCCGTTCTGATTTTTATACGCTTAAGAATGGAAATATTAGTTTCATGAAAAACAATTTAAATTTCGGAGAAATAAAAAATTCACAAAAAAAATCAGATACGCTGTATATTACCAATACCTCAAAGAAAGATATCAAACTTGAGGCATCATCTGTAAATCCTGCTTTTGCTAACATTCAGTTTTCATCTGCATTCATCAGGCCTTCGGCAATTGAAAAAATAATTATAAGCTATGATGCTAGTTTAAGAAATGCTTACGGAAAAACCAATGATACCCTATTTATACAAACTGATGATGAAGAAAACCCTTTGAAAGAAATATATTTGACTGCTGATATTTTTGAAGATTTTTCAAAAATAAAACCGGAAAAACGCAAGCTGGCACCCGAAGCTTACCTGGTTAATACAACCTATGATTTCAGGTATGTAAAAAAAGGCAGTGAAGTTAAAACTGTTTTTAATATTAAAAATAAAGGAAAAACACAATTGGTAATTCGTAAAGTAGACTTGAGTTGCAAATGTATCAAAGTAAATTTTGCTGACAAAATCAGATTTGACAGGGACTCCCCTATTGAAGTAATTATGAATACAAGTCTTTTGAAAGGAATGGTACACGAAAAAGTTACGCTAATTACCAACGACCCAAAGAATGCCCGTATTGTATTACATTTGACAGGATTAGTAGATTAAGTGATGTTATATTTGAAAATACGACATTGATGTCAAATAATGTGCAAGAAGATTAGTCATAAATCAATATTATCATACAATGTTAATATAATTAAAGTGATTTTGAAACTTCATTCCAAATATCAGAAGCAATACGCTCAGGCAAACGATCTCCATCTATAATAGAAACTTTTTCTTTGAATTTAAGAAGCTCAAATGCTTCTGTAAATTTGGCTTTTACCATATTAAGATTTTCAAGTGTTTCATAAAGCTCCATAGAACTTCTGCCTTTGTTCAGTCGTTTCATACTGATCTCGGGAGATATGTCTATATATATATTTAAATCAGGACGCAACAAATCAGCACTTAAAGAGTTTGCTTCTATCACCCATTTCATATCCATATGCGTACCTTGATAGGCATAGGAAGAAAAGTAATACCTGTCGGAAATTACTGTATAACCTTCTTCTAATTTTTTCAAAATACCATTTGTTTTGTTTAGTAAATGATCTAATCTATCAGCAACAAAAAGTCCGGCAATCGTTCTGTGATCAGCTTCAATTCTATGATTAAATATATTTCGTATTATTGAACCTATTGGACTTTCAGTCGGTTCAAAAGTAGAATAAACTTTATGTCCTGCATTTTTTAATTTTTCAGTTAACAGTTTTACCTGAGTACTTTTTCCACTACCATCAATACCTTCAAAGGCTATAAATAAATTTTTTGCCATGTTTATATTATTTCAAAATTAGATCCAGTCTTTATAATTTCTATGCAAAGTTAAGATTAAAATACTTTATTATTGACGCCGCATTCAATAAATCTTTTATTGAACTTACTGAAATGTTATAATAATTTACATACAACGCAACTTATTGAATATAAAGACTATGTGCAATTAATTAATATTTCTTTTATTAATTGTTTTATTTGGGTGATTAAAGCCCATTTTACTTAAGACACGGATAGCTATATCATTATTCCATTATTTCGCTCAATTCAATCCAGCGATTGGTCTTTTCGTCAATCAGTTGAATGATTTCGCCAATTCGTTCCGACCACTGTGTTAATAGTGAAACTTCAACATTTCCGGCATTCAGTTGGTCAAAAATCTTTTCCTTTTCACTTTCCAGTTCACTGATTTCCTTTTCCAGCAGTTCAAATTCTTGTTTTTGTTTATAACTGGGTTTATTGGACGAATTCTTTATCCGTTCAAGTGGTTTTTCTTCTTTCTTGTTTTCTGCTTTTAATTGTTTTTCTTTTAAAAGTTTCTTTCTGGTATACTCAGAATATGTGCTATGATAGTCTTTTACTACCCCATTTTCTTCAAAAACAAAAATATGATCGACCAGGTTATCCATGAAACTTCGGTCGTGGGATACCAGTAACAAACAGCCTTTGTATTGCAGCAAAAACTCTTCCAGCATCATGAGTGTAAATATATCCAGATCATTGGTTGGTTCATCCAAAATCAGGAAATTTGGGTTCTGCATCAAAACCATCAGTAAAAACAGCCTACGCTTTTCACCACCGCTCAGGTTTGAATAATAATTATACTGCAAGGTATTTGAAAACCCGAAATAATTTAAAAAAACAGAAGCCGATAAATCCTTACCTCCGTCCAATCTCACTACTTCAGCAATTTCTCTTACTATTTCAATTACACGCTTATCTTCATAAGTTTCTAAACCTTCCTGAGAATAATAACCAAAGCTAATCGTCTGTCCCTTCACTATTCTTCCGCTGTCCTGCATTACTTTCTCAATAATCATGTTTAAAAAAGTAGTTTTCCCGATCCCATTTTTACCAACAACACCAATACGTTCCCCTTTTTTAAATGTATAGGTAAAATCATTCAGTACTTTTTTGTCGCCATAAGCTTTGGAAACATTGTACATTTCGAGAATTTTTCCACCAATGCGCTCTGTTTTAATACTTAATTCTACTTTTTTATCGTCAATTCTTTTGGTAGCTTTCTCCTGTAATGTGTAAAATGAGTCAATACGTGACTGCGACTTGGTTGTTCTGGCTTTGGGCATCCTTCTCATCCAGTCTAATTCCTTGCGATATGTGTTTTTAGCTTTTTCAATTTCCTGTCGCTCTATCGTTTCCCTGTCAGCTTTTTTCTCTAAAAAATAATCGTACTTACCCTTGTAATGATAAATTTTCCCGTTATCCAGCTCTAGCACTTCAGTGCAAACATTGTTTAAAAAATAGCGATCATGTGTGACTAACAAAATACTCAGACTTTGTTTACTCAGATATTCTTCCAGCCATTCTATCATGGTAATATCAAGATGGTTTGTAGGCTCATCAAGGATCAACAAATCAGCATCTTCAATTAGTACTTTTGAGAGCGCCACTTTTTTACGCTGACCACCTGATAGGGTATTGATGGTTTGATAAATATCTGTTATCTGCAGACGGCTTAAGATTTCTTTTACTTTATTTTCATAATCCCAACAATTGAGTACATCTACCTGATGAATGGCATCTTCCAGCATTTTTCGGTTTTCGGTATCGTCCATTTTTTTAATACTTTCCAAGGCTTCTTCATATCGGCGAATGGCGAGTAAAAACTTATTATCAGTATTGAACAATACATCAACTATCGTCTGATTTTCATCTAATTCAGGATTTTGCGGAAGGTAAGCGATATGAATATCTTTACGGAATACAACTTTACCATTATCAGGTAAATCTTTCTGATTGATAATATTGAGCAGACTGCTTTTGCCAGCACCGTTTCGTGCAATCAATGCCACTTTTTGCCCCTTATCAATCCCAAAAGTTATATTCTCGAATAATAATTTTTCACCGTATGATTTGGTGAGGTTTTCGATTAACAGATAATTCATACATCCTTTTTTGTTGGATGCAAAAGTACGTATTTTTTATGAGACAGAAGGATGAAGAAGGATGAATGCCAAAAGAGAAAACTTAAATGATTTCTTAATAATTTGAATCTTTTTAAGTCAAATAGCTTTATTAATAATATTCAATCCGGCATTTTAGTGTGAACATTTTATTGTGTCACAAATATTAACATAGCATCCACGAAAATGCTAATACTCGAATGAATAAAATAAAATTAATTTCTCAAATGCTGCCTTAACCCATTTTATAAACTTTCAACTTTATAACATAATAGACTAATTTATTCAATCCCTGCAAAATATTTCATAAACTGAACCCTTAAATAGGCAGGAGTATTCCCCGTTTTTTTGTAGCTCATCTTTCCACGAAAAGCTTCTATATTCTCAAAATTATTTTTTTGCATCCATGCTTCGATTTCTTTCAACATCACTCCTATATAAGAAATGTCATTTTTATACAATACAGAAACAACCTGAGCAGCTTTTGCTCCTGCCAATAATTGTTTGATTACAGCATTTCCATCATGAATACCGGTAGAAGCGGCAACATCACAATATAATTTATCAGACAAAACAGCTACCCAACGCAATGAGGTTGTTATATCTTCAGGATGACTGTATACATTGGCATTTGTAATTGTAAAATTATTGATATCAATATCGGGAGAAAAAAACCGGTTAAAGAAAACCAAACCTGAAATACCTGTCCATGAGAGTTTTAGCATCATCTTTGCCAGTCCTGAGAAATAAAAACTTGTCTTTACAGCGATGGGAATGCTCACTTGTTTCCTTACTTCATTGATAATGTCAAAATACACTTTTTCATTTTGTTCGCTCGAATTGTTAACATCAGATGGTAAGAGAAAAATATTCAGTTCCAGTGCATCAGCACCAGCATCCTGTATTTTTTTTGCATATGCAATCCATTCAGAAGCCGAAACGCAGTTAATACTGGCAATAATAGGGATTTTAACTGCTCTTTTGCTTTCTTTAATAAGGTTTAAATAGGATTCAAAAGAAAATTCTTCAGCATAGTTTTTTATATAATCCAGGGCTTCCGGATAAGCAAACGTATTATCGCTATGACTTAATGTTTTATTTATATCATGTTTAATCTGTTCTTCAAACAATGATTTTAGTACAACAGCAGCTGCCCCATTCTTTTCAATTTCAATTATTTTTTCAACTGAATTTGTTAAACCAGAACTCCCTACAATGATAGGATTTTTTAAGTTTAATCCCATGTAGTTGGTTGATAAATCTATCATTTTACAATTGTTTTAAGGTTGATTATTTATTTAACAAAATTATAAATTCATTTTAGAATTTTATATTTTTATTTTTATTTTTTATTATTTTCTATCAAAACTCGTCTGTCTTAGCTTTATAATTTAACAGAAAATTCTTTCTAATT
>CAIUKU010000462.1 GCA_903899825.1 uncultured Bacteroidales bacterium
AGTAACTCAAAATACTTATCATTAGTTAAAATGCAAAAGTAAGTAGTTATTAACAATGCTGTTGTTAAAAAAATAAAAATTTGATTAGTAATGTTTTAAAATAAAGCAAAAATATATTTTTATCTTTAATTTTCTTATAATAAGCTAAATGATAAATAATCATTATTTTTGTAGCAGATTAATTTATAAACAATGTTTGATAAAGAAAAAAAAATTGCTATATGTAGTGACCATGGTGGTTTTAAGTTAAAAGAGTTTTTAATAAAGGAACTGGAATTACAAGGCTATTTATTAGTAGACTATGGTTGTTTTTCACAGGAAAGTGTCGATTATCCTGATATAGTTCATCCTTTGGCTGAAGCTGTGTCGAATCGTCAATTTGAAAAAGGAATCATAATGTGTGGGAGTGGTAATGGAATTCAAATGGCTGCCAATAAACATAGAAATGTAAGAGCTGCTTTATGTTGGGATATTGAACAAACACAATTATCACGCAGACACAACGATGCAAACATTCTTTCATTACCGGGAAGATTTATTGATTTTAATATTGCTCTACAAATGGTTGAAGTTTTTTTAAATACTGAATTTGAAGGTGGTAGACACCAAATAAGAGTTGAAAAAATATCTAAATTTTAAATAATGATTTCTGAAGCGTATAATAAATTTGTAAAAGATTCTGAAGAAAAGTCTTTTGATAAGGAACATAGAAGAAAATTAAATTTTAATATTTCAAAGTATGATACTGCTGTTATTAAAGGAAAACAGCAATATAAGAATCTTGAATTAGCTAAAAAGCGTGTCGGAAATATCAAACACAGGGTTATCAATAATCTTGATAAATATTTGATAGAATTTGAAGCTAATTTTACCAAAAGAGGAGGAAAAGTAATATGGGCAACGGATAGTGATCAGGCAATGATTGAAATTGTTGATATTCTTAAAAAATATGATGTTAAAAATATTGTTAAGTCTAAATCAATGATTACCGAAGAGATAGAACTAAATGAAGTATTAAAGCACAATAAAATAGAATCACTTGAAACCGATCTTGGTGAATACATTGTTCAAATAGCAGGAGAGCGGCCTTATCATATTATTACACCTATAATGCATAAATCCAAAGAGGATGTAGCATTATTATTCAATGAAAAGTTTGGAACTCCCAAAGACATGAATCCTACTGAAATAGCAGGTTTTGTTCGAAAATTATTAAGGGAAAAATTTGTACATGCTGATGCAGGTATAACAGGAGGTAATTTTCTAATTGCAGATATTGGCGGGGTAGTTGTTACTGAAAACGAAGGAAATGCAATGATGAGTATGTCCTTTCCCAAAGTACACATTGCTATAGTTGGAATTGAAAAAATGATTCCATCCATTCAGGATTTAGATTTATTTTTACCTTTATTGGCTACCCATGGAACGGGTCAAAATATAACTGTATATAATTCAATAATTACTGGTCCTAAAAACGATGGTGAAATTGACGGACCTATGGATATGTATGTTATTTTATTGGATAACAAAAGGACAGAAGTATTAAAAAGAAAAGAGCAACGTCGAGCCATGAGTTGTATCCGATGTGGAGCCTGTTTAAACGCATGTCCTATATATAGGAGTATTGGTGGTCATGCTTACGGAACAACTTATAGTGGTCCCATTGGAGCTGTTATTGTACCGTTAATGAGTGGTCTGGGTGAATATAAACACTTAAGTTATGCATCTTCCTTATGTGGAAAATGTACTGAAGTTTGTCCAGTTAAAATACCTTTACATGAGTTATTATTACATAACAGGAATGATGCTGTTAAAGAAATAAATCCGGCCATGTTCGAAAAAATGACAATGTGGGGTTGGAAAAAAGTGATGCTCAATCGTAAATTAATGGATTTAGGATCTGTAAATTTTAAGAATAAAGCGTTGAAATTAGTATTCAGTAAATTATGGGGCGCCAGAAGAGAAGTACCAACGTTGGCTAAAAAGAGTTTTCATCAATTATGGAAAGAAAGACGAGGTAATTAAACATAATTAAAATCTTTTTTTTTAAAGAAAAATAAATAAACAAGCCTTAATAGAACAATAATAATTCAATAATATCAAAGCTTTCCTAATTTTTTTTCGATTCTAAAATATTTATAAACAATATGTTGA
>CAIUKU010000463.1 GCA_903899825.1 uncultured Bacteroidales bacterium
ATTGATAGTTTTTTAAGTTTATTAAACAATTATTAATAAGAATAAGTTAAATCAAGTCAAAAATAATTAGGAAAATTTATCTAATATTGCAATCGATAAAATAATTTTTATAATGAACTTAAAATTCTTATTTACAATAACTTCATTCTTTATTGCGTCTATACTCACTGCACAGGAAATAAACCTGGATGGAATTTATAATGGAAAGAATTTGTATGTTCTCAACCCTGGGGTTGGAAATGGGTTTTGTGTAACTGAAATTCATGTTAATGGTAAAAAAACCAGGGACGAAATAAATTCTAACAGTTTTGAAATAGATTTTTCACAAATGGATATCAAAATAGGAATGAATGTTCATGTCAGGATTTTTCACCAGTTAAATTGTAAACCAGTCATCGTCAATCAGGAAATTCTTCAGCATAAACCTGATATAAGTTTTATAAACACCAAAGTGAATCGTAAAGGATTTCTATGCTGGGAAATTCAGGGCAATACGGGAGAAGGTATATTTATTGCAGAACAATTTCGTTGGGGAAAATGGGTAAAGGCTGCTGAGTTAAAATCAGAAGATACAGTTAGTACAAATAGTTATGCTATTGAAATTAGTCCAAATACAGCTCAAAATCTTTTCAGAATACTATTCAGAAATGCTAAAGGCGATGTAAAAGTTTCAAAAGAAATTAAATATCTTCTTCCCGGTAAAGAAATTATGATTCTTAGTGAAAAAATAAAAGATAGAATTGCATTTACATCAGTTACGATGTATGAAATTATTGATGAATCCGGAAATCTTATACTTCAGGGAAACGATAAATATATTGATACTTCTGAACTTAATAAGGGAAAGTATTTTATCAATTATGACAATAAAACAGAAGCATTTATCAAAAAATAAAACTGTAATTTTATTTAAGCCAGATTCCGGTTTTGTTGGCAGTTACTGCGAACAGTATATTTTTTAATTCTGGAAAGCCAGAATATTAAATTTTAATAAGCTTATTTCTTTAGTTAATTAAACTTGATTTAATAAATCTGGATTTGTAAGTTTGATTTTTGCATATTATTTCAACCAGATACATACCATCTGTCAGTTGACTGATATCAATTTTACGCTGGCTCATTGTTTTTTGGATGCGCTTAATCGTTTGAAGCCCGTTAATAGCAATTATCCGGATTTCAATTACTTCTTCTTCACAGGGTAGTTGAATATTTATTTCTTTATGGGCCGGGTTTGGATAAATACTGATATTATTTTCTATTTCATTATGATGGGCAATACCTGTGCTTCCTTCGTTATAATAAGCTGATTTGTTGATATAAGTGGGAATGGAAACATTAGAACTATATGTATTATTATTGAAATAGCTTACCTTAAAATCAGAAGGCTTGTATAAAAAAAAGCTATTGCTGACATTATCAAAACACAAAGGATAGTATATATTGCTATTTTGAAAATACAAAAATGTATCAGCTGAAATATCATAATAAGAAGGGAAATATGACATATAAATTTTATTTTCGGCGAGTACTGGTTCATAAGGTGTATCCACAAATTCAGTAAATAATTCCTGTATGATTTGTAAAGTATTCTTCTGAATGCTAAAAATGGAAAAACGCGGGGCTCCGGTGGCTAATTCAACATCAATATAAACTTTATTGCCTTTATTTACCAGGTATTGACTGTAGGCAGGAAATGAAAACTGAGGAAAAATGTCGATATTAGCGATGGAATCCTGTAAGTTTATGTCAACAATTTCAATTGAAGTTTCGAAAAGTAAATAAGCTCTGCCCATATCCAGCAATATGTCAACCGGCATAGTTTTTACTTTGGTTGAATCTAAAGAAAATATCAGGTTTTTGGTAGTTAAATCATACACTTCAAAATAGGGTGGTTGAGATCTGGTAACAGCAAGCTTATTATTATCAACGCCCAGCATATAAGCATTTGAGTTATTAATAGAATCAATTTTCTTAAGTGTTGGAATATCGTAAATATAGATTTTATCATTGCTGACCAATAATTTATCATTCACAATCAACATGTCATCCAGATCAAAGGTGTCAATCGCGTGATATTGATTTTGCGGGTATTGAATATAGCCAAGTTCTTTGGTGGATACAAACCCGGAATGTATAAAAAGTTTTCCCTGAGGTTGTGCCAACATTACCAAAGGAAATAATAAAATGATTAATAGCCAAGTGGTTTTCATTGATTTAGCTTTTTTAACTAACGTAATAAATCTACTACAAATTATAATCCAAAGGTAATAAAATTTCGGAGAAATATAATAACAAAAGCCAATGTTTAACGAACATTGGCTTTTGCCTGTTTTTGCTTTATTTTCAATTTATTAATAAAATTGATTTATAAAAAACCTAAATAATTACTCATTTTCTTATGAGTAAATTTGCTGATAAAAGATTATGCCATAAGTTTTTTATATCTGATTCGTTTTGGTGCTTCATCACCCAATCTTTTCTTACGGTTTTCTTCATATTCTGAATAAGAACCTTCGAAAAAATACACCTGTGAATTGCCTTCAAAAGCCAGAATATGGGTAGCAACACGATCCAGAAACCAACGATCATGAGAAATAATCACAGCACAGCCGGCAAAATTTTCGAGTCCTTCTTCCAGTGCTCTTAATGTGTTAATATCTATATCATTGGTAGGCTCATCAAGCAACAAAACATTGGCTTCCGATTTAAGGGTAAGGGCCAGATGTAAACGGTTGCGTTCTCCCCCGGATAAAACCGCTGTTTTCTTACCCTGATCAGATCCACTGAAATTAAACCTTGATACATAAGCCCTTGAATTAATCAAACGGCCACCCATCTGAATCTGCTCATTGCCTTCTGAAATTACCTCCCAAACATTCTTTTCTGGATCTATGTCTGTGTGTTGCTGATCCACATAGCCAATTTTTACGGTTTCACCTACATCAAACTGTCCGTTTTCGGGAGTTTCACTACCCATAATCAGACGGAACAAAGTAGTTTTACCTGCTCCATTGGGTCCGATAATTCCTACTATACCTGCAGGTGGTAATGAAAAGTTCAGGTTTTCAAACAATATTTTATCACCAAATGCCTTGGAAACATTGTTTACTTCAATTACTTTATTTCCCAAACGGGGACCGTTGGGTATAAAAATTTCAAGTTTTTCTTCTTTATCTTTTACATCTTCTCCCATCATTTTTTCGTAGGCTGAAAGTCTCGCTTTCCCTTTTGCATGACGTGCCTTGGGTGACATACGTACCCATTCCAGTTCACGGTCCAGTGTTTTCTTACGTTTGCTTTCGGTTTTTTCTTCCATTGCAAGACGTTTTGTCTTTTGGTCGAGCCATGATGAGTAATTTCCCTGCCATGGTATGCCTTCACCTCTGTCGAGTTCAAGTATCCAGCCGGCTACATTATCGAGGAAGTAGCGGTCGTGGGTTACTGCTATAACCGTACCTTTGTATTGTTTGAGATGTAATTCAAGCCATTCGATGGATTCTGCATCCAGGTGGTTGGTAGGTTCATCGAGTAGTAATATTTCAGGTTCCTGCAACAACAAACGGCATAAAGCTACACGACGGCGTTCACCTCCTGAAAGATTTTTTACAGCAGCATCACCTTCAGGACAACGCAGTGCATCCATGGCACGTTCCAGTTTGGCATCCAGTTCCCATGCATCGTGATGCTCGAGCAACTCTGTAACTTCTCCCTGACGGTCGATAAGTTTGGTCATTTCTTCATCACTCATGGGATTGGAAAAACTATTGTTGATAGTTTCATATTCCTTGAGTAAATCGACTACTTCCTGTACACCTTCTTCTATGATTTCCCTTACCGTTTTGCTGTCATCCAGCAAAGGTTCCTGCGCCAGATAACCTACTTTGTAGCCCGGTGAAAAGGACACCTCACCCAGGAATGATTTCTCCAGTCCGGCAATAATTTTAAGCAGGGTTGATTTTCCGCTTCCGTTCAATCCGATTACTCCGATTTTTGCGCCATAATAAAAAGAAAGATAAATATCTTTTAATACTTGTTTGCTGGGCGGAAATACTTTACCAACCCCCGCCATCGAAAAAATGATTTTCTTATCGTCTGCCATAATTTGTTTTTTGCAAAATTATGAAAAAATATAGGTAAATTTGTAGAAAAAAGAATACAATGTAATTATATTACTAAAGGGTAGAAAGCATCTGTTTTGAATAGTTTATAAACCTCATGAGATTTAAATAAATAAATATAAATACTTGAATATAAGTTTTTTAATAACTGTTAGCCGTGAAAAATTACTTTTTTGCATTTTCTTTGATATTTTTTACATATATCGCAAATGCTCAATCTTATAGAACTATTAAAAGCGACAGTATATATTTGTTTTCAAACAACAATGGAAATATTATTGCATTAAGAGTTGATTCCATTGCTATTAATGCACAGGACACCATTTTGTTTAATTTTAAAACGATAAGGCAAAATGATAGCATATATGATTGTTTTACACCTTCAGGTGCTTCATGGATTGGTAAATATATTATTATTAAACCGAATGGTATAAATCTTTTTTTTAACAAAACAAACGATACAATAATAATTAAAACACAGGCATTACTCCTTGAAAGTTGGAAGTGTTTTTCGTTTACAAATGGTAATTATATAGATGCTTATATTTCTTCTATAAATACAGCAAGCTTTTTAGGCTTAACGGACAGTGTTAAAACAATCAGTTTCCAATTGAAAAACAGTTCAGGCGTTTCCTTACCACATACGATTAATAATTTTCAAATCAGCATAAGTAAATTTCACGGATTGATTGATTTGTTCGAATTCTATTTATTTCCTGATGTTTCAGATGTCTATAGCATTATAGGTGGCCCAAATATGCAAGGTAAAAAGAATTTAACTTATCAGGAAGTATATGATTACAATATAGGGGATGAGTTTCACAGTGAATACTATCATGGTTATTTAAGTGGAAGTTATTATGCTACCACAAAGACTTCAATTTATAAAGTCATTGATAAATACAATATTTCTAATAATTCTGTTACCTATGTTTATAGCAGATGCGAAAAAGATATAAACAGGATTAATGCAGATATACAAATTAGCTATTTTTATGATACAATAACTTCAACTATCGTGTTCACAAATTCCGACAATCAAATTTTCAATCATTTACCGGATGAGACAATTTATAAAAACGGCAATACTGAAATATCTTCATTAAGTATGGATTTTACAATGAATAACAGAATTCAAAAAACACTTCCCTCACAATCTGGTTTTATCAATTTTATTGGGGACAGCTGCTGGAATCGGATTATGTATAACGGTTGTTATATAGCTATGAGATTTATTGAAGGCTGTGGAGGATCTTACTATGAATGTTCTTATGGCTTAAATGAATCGTATAATCATTTGCTATATTATAAAAAAGGAAGCGAGCAATGGGGTACACCATTAGATTGTGCAACTTTACTTGGTATTGATTCCTATAAAAACAACACTAAAAAATCTGCTGAAATATTTCCTAATCCAATGAATGAAAACAGTAAACTGAGAATTAATAATTTTATACGAAGTCCTTATGTACTTCAAATTTATAATTGTTTAGGGGAGGTAAAATATAAAAAAATAATTACAGAAAATGAAACAGTCCTGAATTTAAAAAACCTTGGCAAAGGAGTGTATTTCTACGTTCTTTACGACAGCTCAGGTAATACAAATAAAGATAAAATTATTATTGAATAACATAATGTCTGCTTACAACATCATATTTATTTTACAATCTACATTTAGTGTAAGTTGAAAGGTTTTATGTTTCAAATTTTGATAACAGTTCCAACTAAGACCTATTATATTAAATCATTCAAATTGCTTAGAATAGAAAGAAATTAAAATTATGAATCCGGTAAGAATTTAAAATTAAACAAAATTTAGAATTAATGGAAGGACAAAACAGAAGTGAGATTACAGTGGATTTAGAAGTTGGCATTGTATTGAAACAGCATCAGCGATCAGGAAAAATTACCGATGGCATAGTGAAGGATATACTTACAAAAGCAGCTTTTCATCCACATGGAATAAAAGTCAGGCTTACTACTGGCGAAGTGGGCAGGGTTAAAACCATTCAATAAACCGATATCCTATGAAACCAGCCTCATTAAAACTTATAAAAACTGAACTTGATTTTCTTCATCCTGACCGGATCAAGGAGCTTTGTCTGCAAATGGCCAAATTCAGGAAAGAGAACAAAGAATTGCTTTCTTATCTTTTGTTTGAAGCAGATAATGAACAAGCCTTTATAAATGATGTGAAATCCCAGCTGAATGAATTATTTACAGAGGTTAACAAAAGCAATCTGTACTTTGCCAAGAAAACCATCAGGAAAATACTCAGGACAGCCAATAAATACATTAAGTATTCTGGTTCAAAGCAAACAGAAGTTGAAATTCTCATTTATTTTTGTAAAGCATTCAAAGCGTCGGGTATTCCTATGTCTGTCAATACAGCTCTTGGTAATATCTATCATCGTCAAATCGTGAAAATAAAAAAAGCCCTGACGACGCTGCATGAAGATCTGCAGTTTGATTATTCAGCAGAAATAAGGATGTTGTAACAGTGTGATGGAATTTAGATAAGTTTAGGTTATTAAAATACCAGTCTTATAAAAACATTTTTTTAAACTATCTTTTTTTTAATAAAAAAAAGAGAAAGATTGAAAAACCTTTCTCTTAATATAAATTTTTAAATCAGATGTTTAGTTGTAGGCTACAGTTACATTGAATGTTCCTGAATAAGCTGCTGCAGCTTGTCCGGCAGCTACATTTAATGTTCCACCTATGGTAAAAGTATCTGCACCAGAACCGTTCAGTGTTCCGGTTAGTCCATCAGCAGCAGCTGAAGCTGTGCGTGCCAGTAAACCGTTAATGGTCATATCCTGAGCAGGAGTTCCGTTGCTTACCGTTATTGTAGAAGGTAATGTAATGGCATAAGTTGTACTTATTGCACCACCCACTGTATAAGCTGCATTTGCAGCAGTAGGGGTTTGAGCTGAAAGATTCACACCACCGGTAGCTGAACGTGCACCTTGAGTTGAAAGTACACAGGTTCCAGGACTCCCAGCTAATACTGCCATCGTACCAAAATGTAAGGCAGAAGTTTCATTAATTGTAATAGGAGCTACAATTTTAGCACCTGCTGTTGTGTTTTCTGTTGCCTGTGCCATAACTTTGGTTGTAAATCCTGCGATGATGATTGCTGCGAAAATGATGATTGATTTTTTCATGGTTTTAATTTTTTTGTTTTTTATATTTTGTTTTTGTTATTTCAATTTTACAATACAACAGCTTGCAATATCCGTGCCAAACTTTATATAAACAAGTGTTTCAGTTAATTAAACGTTTATTGTGTTTTTTATATTTTGTTTTTACCTGCAAAAGTGAATAATTATTCTTTTTTTTGAAGAGTGCTTTCAACAAAATGTATATTTTTTATCCTGAATCATCATTATCATTTCTTATAAGTCAGAATTTGCCAATAATTTTTACTATTTACTTTTCAAAAATATGTAAGTTTGCAAAAAAATCATTATAACCATGATACTATCAGAAGTCTTAAAAGATTTGGATAAGAGAGTCAGCGACCTCAGGAGGTTTCTTTGACATTGACAATAAACTTATCTTAATCTCAGAAGAAGAAAAACTCACCCACGAAGCCGAATTCTGGAACGATTCCAAAAAAGCAGAAACGGTATTAAAATCGATCCGTGATAAGAAATTGTGGACAGATGCTTACAACAATACTTATAATAGTTATGGTGATTTCAAGGTAATGGCTGAGTTTTTTGATGCAGGGGAAGCCAGTGAAGATGAATTGGAAGCTCAATATAAAATAACACTGAAATTAGTTGAAACTTTAGAATTCAAAAATATGCTCAGCGGTGAAGAAGACCGTTTGGGAGCCATTGTTACCATCAATTCAGGAGCCGGAGGAACGGAAAGTCAGGACTGGGCAGAAATGCTGATGCGGATGTATATTCGCTGGGGCGAACGTAATAATTGTAAAGTATCCACTTTAGACATGCAGGAAGGTGATATTGCTGGTTTTAAATCTGTAACCCTGGAGTTTGAAGGTGAATTTGCCTACGGGTATTTAAAAGGTGAAAACGGTGTACATCGTTTGGTCCGATTGTCTCCTTTTGATTCAGCCAATAAACGGCATACTTCCTTTGCTTCTGTTTATGCTTATCCTATCATTGATGAAAATATCAATATTGATATCAATCCGGGTGATATTTCATGGGATACTTTCCGTTCGGGTGGACCCGGCGGACAAAACGTAAATAAAGTAGAAACCGCCGTTCGGTTGAAACATGAACCTTCAGGTATTATTATTGAATGTCAGCAAACACGTTCGCAATTACAAAATCGGGAAAAAGCCATACAGATGCTTAAATCGCAATTGTATGAAATTGAACTCCGAAAGAAAAGAGAAAAGATTGATGTGATTGAAAGTTCCAAAAAACGGATAGAGTGGGGTTCACAAATACGTAGTTATGTGATGCATCCGTATAAAATGGTAAAAGATTTACGTACAGGCGTTGAAACATCTAATGTACAGGCCGTAATGGATGGCGATCTGGATGAATTTATCAAAGCATTTTTAATGGAATTTGGAACGAAAAGATAAAAAAGTACTTAGAGTGCCTTGAGTACTTAAAATACTTAGAGTTATTTAATTAACCCGGTAGATTAGGAATATTAACATTCATAATTTACTATGGTAAGCGATAAATAATATAAAAAATCGGTGAAGATCATCGAATCTCTATGGTATCAGTATCATTTACGTTCTGTCTTTATAACTTTTTTAACTTTAACCGCATTATTAAACAATGTTTAGACGATTCATCATTTGCTTTTTAACCCTTTTACCGGTTTTTGCTTTGGCCCAAAAAAGCAAACCCGATACCCTTTCGACCTATTACACAGAAGAAAAAATCAACATTGACGGTTGTTTTACAGAAACTTCCTGGAAAAATGCTATACGAATCAGTAATTTTACTCAACGCGAACCAGATGAGGGCAAAGCTATCAGTGAACCAACCTTTGCAGCGATGTTGTACAACAAAAACACATTGTACATTGGTTTGTGGGCCTATGATTCGCATCCTGAAAAAATATTAGCCAAAGACATGGCCAGGGATGGAAGATGGGGCACATCAGATAATTTTGAAATCAACATCAGTACTTATAATGACAATCGTAATTCCTTTCTTTTTGTGGTAACACCCAGCGGATTAAGAGGCGATGCTTTGCTTACTGACGAAGGAGTTGGCTTTAATGAAGACTGGAACGGTGTATGGGATGTTGCTGTACAACGCAATGATAGTGGATGGTTTGCTGAAATAATTATTCCATTTTCTACCCTTAAATTTCCTGAAAAGATTGCTCAGATTTGGGGTTTAAACATAGAACGAAATATAAAATACAAAAATGAACAAGCCTGCTGGCAGGGATGGTCCCGGAATTTTTCTGTTTTTAAAATATCACAGGGAGGGAGTTTAGCAGGACTTGAAAATATAAAGGGAAATCAGTTGGCTGAATTCAAACCGTTTATAACAGCAGGCGTTCAAAAACTGTCAAATAATCAATTAGATAAAACCTTAAAAATAGGCGGAGATGTCAATATTAACTTTACATCAACTACCAGGCTAAATTTGACAGTCAATACTGATTTCTCTCAGGTGGAATCGGACAGAGTCCCTATCAACCTTACCCGCTTTTCGGTATATATGCCTGAAAAACGAAGCTTTTTTATCGAAAACAAAGATTTGTTTGAATTTAATATGCCGGGAGGTTTATACAGTTTTTACAGCAGACGGATTGGTATAGATAATGGAGAACAAATCCCTATTCTTGGAGGGATTAAACTAAGCGGAAAAGAGAATCATACCAATTTTGGGCTGCTTTCTATGCAAACTGCCTCTAAAGACAGCATTCCTTCAGTAAATTATTCCGTCATCAGGGTAAAACAGGATATTTCCCGTCAATCCAGTATAGGCTTTATTACTACAGCCCGAAACGAAAAAGAGCATTATAATTATATGTATGGAATTGATTTAAATTACACCACCACAAAATTTTTTAATAATAAAAATTTACAACTAAAGGCTTCCCTGGCGCAAACACAAACCAAAAACGAAAAAAACAGCCAAAATCTGGCCTATCAGTTAAATTTAGCCTATCCCAATGATTTAATAAACGGAAGTTTTACAATGAGCAGCGTTCAAAAAGGCTTCAATCCTGAAATTGGATTTAAGCAAAGGGATAATTACAATCTGTATTACACTGTTCTAGATTTTAAACCACGCCCCAAATTTATACCATGGGTGAAACAACTCTCCATTAAACCCATTGATATAACCTATTTTTTATCGGATGACAATAAATCACTTGAATCTGCCTTGTATACAATAAAACCACTGGGGATTACAACTAAAAGCGGCGAAACATTCGCCTTACTGTTTCAAAAAACCTATGAAAAGCTGACTTCCGATTTTAATATTCACGATACAATTATCATCTCAAAAGGAGAATACAATTATCATACCTATGAAATTCAATTCTCAACGTATCAAAGTAGAAAATTATACGGAACTGCAAATTTTAACTGGGGAGATTTTTTTACCGGGAAAGGGAATAATATTTATGTGAACCTTTGCTGGTATCCCAATAAACATTTCAATATTACTGCAGATTGGACCCGTTATGACATTCAATTGCCTCAGGGGAATTTTATTACCCATGATATTGGCAGCCGGATAGAATATGCTTTTACTCCTAAGTTAAACAACAGCATCTACGGGCAATGGAACAACGAATCCAAAGAAGTTTTACTAAATTACCGCATCAATTGGATTCCTAAAGTTGGCAGCGACTTCTATTTTGTGATTAATCAAAAAATAAATACAAAAGAAGACAAAATTCAATTTGGGAATTTTACAATACTGGCCAAATTTATATGGCATATTGTAATCTGAAATAGTTTTTATTGGCAGGTTTTTTGAAAATGCTCACAACCCTTCTCATAAATTCAATAATGCTATTCATACCTATCAAAGGTATTCTTTACTTCAACTAAAAGGAGATTCCTTTCCAGAATATGATACGGAAAAGCAAAATAAATACACTGGCAAAAATGATGTAATTCCATGGTATTTTATATTCTGGTTCTTCTCTTTTACTATCAGAATGAGGAATGTCATAAGCATGATGATTAAAATAGGAAGGGAAAATAAGTAGCAACATACTTACACTTAAAAAATTTTCAGGAAGAGATAAGGACGGAAGATGTATTATAAAAAGAAAAATACTTGAGAAAAACCAAACTTTAAAAGCCTGTGACCAGACAAAGAATAATCTTTTTCTGTCTTCAACAAATTTAAATGATTTAGCGGATAACAGAAGAGGACGGGTAGTTTTACTCCCGATACCGATGAGCAATGCAAAAACACCAATAACTATGATGATCTTTACCCAATAGCTAACAAAAATCCAATCGAGTATAACATTTGAGTACCATAAATCAAATATTGTTCCTATGATGAATAATCCCAATATTCTGTTGATACTATGCAAAATAATCCAAAAAAGAAACATTTTCAGAAGTCCTACATTGGTTTTATAACGATTATAAAACCTGAGGAGGAAGATTGTTGCAATTGTTAATAGTATGGGCCCTGCACTGAAAACATTAAAAGCAGAATCAAAAGTCCAGAGTGGTGAACCGTTTTTAGCACTAAAAACTAATTTTGTATGAAGTAAAGTGGTTTTAATATCATATAAATTGGCAACGATGATGGTAACAAAATTATAAAACAGAAATACAATAAAATAAGCAGTCAGATAAGCAACAACTGAATATATTGTAAGGATTTTAAAATTATGGATATCATTGTTTTTCTCCATTGTAATTAAAAATGATTAAATTAATTGCACAAAGATAATTAAAAACCTGAATTTTTAATTATTTCTCAAAATTTGAGGACACTATCTCATAAAGTGTGTAAACTAAAAAGTTGATTCCTTTAACATTTTAATCTGGAGTCAAAGATAATCAAAAATTGATTAAGAATGATCCCCCAGTCTCTGATTGGCATGCTCCATTTTTTTGTAGCTTCTCTAA
>CAIUKU010000464.1 GCA_903899825.1 uncultured Bacteroidales bacterium
AGTTGGAAGATGGAAGATGGAAGACAGAAGTTGGGAGTTAAAAGATAGAAATAAGATGATCATTGACTGGGATTAATAATTCAAGTTTTTACTTCGAATTTTCAAATACAGTTGAAATATTGATGATCAATCGATAAACCTAACAGGTTTTAGAAACCTGTTAGGTTTAATTTACTATTCTTCAAATTCTTGATATTCAGTTAATAGTAATTTGTTTATTTTTAGGACTAAAGTCCACTTTGTATATATATTTTTCAAATCCAACTTAAAAGCAGGGACTTTTTAATAGCCACGTCCTTTAGGTCGTGGTAAAAAAATATTGAATATCAAAGAGGCTTTAGCCAAAATCATTTAATAATCTTTACTACACTATTTTTAAACTATAAGCTTAATTAATAATAATATTCTTAATAAAGCTATATTTGCAATCTAATTTATTTAACTAATTATGAAAACCCTCCAGGAAATTATTATCAGTCGCAGAAGTATCAGAAAATACACCTCAGCTGCTGTTACTCAAACACAGATTGATAATCTGATGCAGGCTGCCATGTATGCTCCCTCAGCCCGAAATGAACAGCCCTGGCATTTTATTGTTGTTAGCGAACGGACAATGCTCAATAAAATAATGGACGCACATCCTTATGCTAAGATGCTGAAAGATGCACCGCTGGCAATTATTGTTTGTGCCGATGAAAACATAGAGAAAACAGAAGGGTATTGGGTGCAGGATTGCTCAGCTGCTACAGAAAATATATTATTAGCGGCAGCTGCCATGGATTTGGGTTCGGTATGGCTGGGTGTTTATCCACGCGAAGAAAGAATTTCGGCAATTAAAAATCTATTTAATTTACCTGACAGCATTCATCCGGTTTCTATTATTGCAATCGGACATCCTGATGAACAAAAAACATTACCGGAACGTTATTTAAAAGAAAGAATTCATATAAATCAATGGTAAATGAATGAGATAAAAACAATCTGTGTTTTTTGCGGATCAAGTAGCGGTGAAAGCAAAATCTATGCTGAAGCTGCAAAAGATTTGGGTAAATTAATGGTAAACGAAGGCATTACATTGGTTTATGGTGGTGCAAAAGTAGGTTTGATGGGTATAATTGCCGATGAAGTGCTGGCTTTGGGAGGAAAAACGATAGGAGTTATCCCTGATTTTTTCTCAGATAAAGAAATTGCTCATACCCAGCTAACAGAATTAATTTACGTGAAGTCAATGGCAGAGCGAAAAGCTATACTGGCAGAGCTTTCAGATGCATTTATTGCCATGCCGGGTGGTTTTGGAACCCTGGACGAATTGTTTGAAATGATGACTTCATCACAACTTGATTTACACAAAAAACCGGTAGGAATATTAAACGTGAATCATTTCTACAATTCATTGATTGCTCAGGTCGACCTTATGCAGGCCGAACAGTTTATGAAGCCTGTTCACCGTCAGATGCTCTTAGACGACGAAAACCCAATACATCTTATTGAAAAAATGCGCAATTATCAGCCTCCTTCTCAGGAAAAATGGATCAGAAAGATTAAGAACGGGACACTATCTCATAAAGTGTGTAAACTAAAAAGTTGATTCCTTTAACATTTTAATCTGGAGTCAAAGATAATCAAAAATTGATTAAGAATGATCCCCCAGTCTCTGATTGGCATGCTCCATTTTTTTGTAGCTTCTCTAA
>CAIUKU010000465.1 GCA_903899825.1 uncultured Bacteroidales bacterium
CAACCTATATCTCCTGTAGTGAAATTGATGTAGATATTACAGTTCAGGATTTTAATAATGTTGGCGCTATTTCACTGGTGTTACATTTTGCTCCAGACGTACTTGCATATCGTACACCCGGCTACACAATAAATCCGGCGATTTCTTCAGCTATAACTAATTTACAGTTCCCATTTGCTATCCCAGGGGAATTCAGACTTGGGTATACACAATCCAACGGAATTAGTTTGGCCAATAATACTGTATTATTTACCCTGCATTTTAATATCCTCCCAACTGCTATTTCAAATACGCTGACTACCATAAGCTGGAGTAATGTAATTGGTGATTGTGAATATTCATCTCCTGGTGGAAGTTTTGTATATTATAGCAGTTTTATAAATAAAGTATGGACAACTCCTTTGCCTTTATCATTAAGTCAGTCACACAATAATATATCTTGTTACGGAGGTACTAATGGTAGTATTGATCTCTCTGTAAATGGTGGTGAATCACCTTATACTTATTCATGGACAGGACCATTTGCTTATTCTAACAATATTCAGGATATTACAGATCTTGCTACAGGTACCTATTCTGTAACTGTTACAGATAGAAATTCCTGTTCACAAACATACAATAGTATAATGCTTAATATAAATGATACAATTCCTCCTGTAGTTTTGTGCAAAAATCTCAATGTTTATCTGGACAACGCTGGTGAAGTTCAGATAACTTCAGATCAGGTTAATAATGGTAGTTCTGATAATTGCAGTATTTCAACTATGGTTTTATCAAAAGTATTATTTAAATGTTCGGATTTGGGATTAAATACAGATACTCTTACTGTTACAGATAATAATGGTAATGCTGCACACAATACAGCAACAGTGACTGTCAATGATACTATTCACCCTGGTATTACCTGCCAGGCCGGAGTGAATGTTCAAGCTGATGCCGGCTTTTATACTGCATCGAATGTATTATTAAATAGTCCGGTAACAACTGATAATTGTTCAATTTATAGTTTGATAAATAATGCACCGTTAATATATCCTGTTGGTTCTACTACAGTAACCTGGACAGTAACTGATGGCAGTGGCAATTCAGCAAGCTGTACGCAATTGGTAACAATATCTCCAACTTTAATTACAAATCCTGATATTAATGTTACACTCGTTGATGAATTAATATGTGGTAAAGTACAAACCAATGATATCGTTCCAAATGCTACCATTTATAGTAGTCCTGCACTAATTTCAAGTCCTGGTGGAAGCACCAGTAATATATCGATGTGCAATAATGGTAGTTATACTTTTAAAGCCAATCAACCGGGAATTTATACATATGATGTGTTGATATGTGAAACAGGATTACCTATTCCTTTTTGTAAGCATGAAATATTAACAATTACTGTGAAAGCTTCATATTTTCATTCACCAGTAGCACAAACAGATTTTGTAACTACTTTTCAAGGTATTCCAGTAACTATAAATACTTTGGTGAATGATGTAGCAGCATATGTTGGAGGTGAACTTCTTCCTTACAGTGTAAGTATAGTTTCTTCAACTTTACCCAATCCTGTTACTGAAGGGAGTTTATACATAAATACAACAACAGGTAAAATTACATTTACCCCTGTTGCTGCATTTACTGGTGAGATAAAATTTGAATATCAGGTTTGTGACAATACTTTTCCAACTGCATTGTGTGCTTCTGCTATGATTGAGGTTACAGTGTTGCCATTGGAGACTTCGATCAGTCTTTTTGGTTTAGATTTTACAACATCTGTACCTAATAGTACTATTGCTGCCGACAATTATAATGAAACCGTTCAGGGTATAAACCTTATTGTTTCAGCTGACAAAGGTGTATTGGCTAATGATATGGATCCTGAAGGAAATTCCCAGACAGTTATTACAACTTCACCAATAACTGTAGCAGGTAAAGGTACAGTGACAATAGCAGCAAATGGCAGTTATATATTTGTACCAATTCCAGCATTCAGAGGAGGCGTCAGTTTCACATATACAGTGGAAGACAATGGCAGTCCCCAGGCTTTTACCAATGCTACTCTATATATAATGGTAATACCTCACAATACTGACCCTGATATCAATGTTACACTTGTAAATATTCCGGTTACGGGTGATGTATCTACTAATGACGAAGTAATAGAAGGTAGTGTTTATGACAACAATCCAACTCCGATATTGATTTCAAGTCCTGTAGGAAGTACAGCTGTTATTAATATGAATGTTAATGGAACTTATATTTTTTCAGCGAATCTGCCTGGTGTTTATATATTTGATATATCAGTTTGTGTTCAAAGTCTGCCAAATTTGGACTGTAAATACGAAAAATTGACTATCACAGTAATTAATCCAATGATAAATACAATTCCACCAATAGCAAACACTGATTTTGCAATTACTTTATCAGGTGTGCCGGTTACATTAAATACACTGGCAAATGATGCACCAGGAAAAAAAGGAAAGATAATTCTTCCATCCAGTGTTAGTATTGTCCTTTCTACATTGCCTGATCCGCTTACTGAAGGAAGCTTAAGTGTAAATCATTTGAATGGTGAAATCACTTTTACTCCTGTGTCAACGTATACAGGAATAGTTAGATACAATTATACTGTTTGTGACAATAGTCTGCCAACAGCTTTATGTGCAACAGCTGTTCAACAGATCACCGTTTTGTTGAGTGGATCTACTGAAGCTGTTGATGATTATAATACTACTTCTATGGACGAAGTATTAAATGTAACAGCAACTTCTGGTGTATTGTCCAACGATTCCGACCCCGAAGGTGATTTCCAAAGTGTAATTTCTACTTCACCAATAACAATAACAGGAAAAGGAAGCGTAACTATAGCATATGATGGTAGTTATGTGTTTGTTCCTGCCCCTTGTTATTATGGACCTGTCTCTTTTCCTTATACAATTGCTGACAGTGGAACACCTGTAACATATGCTAATGCAACCCTATATATTGTAGTTTTGCCTTTTGCTGCTGATGCAAATGGTGGTAGTATTGGTTCTGATCAAACCATATGCAGTAACGAAATTCCTTCTCCAATTACAAGTTCTGTATTAGCTTATGGTTATTCTGGAAATTTAGAATATAAATGGTTAAAATCTGTTTCTCCTTTTGCAATTTGGACTGAGATTGACAATAGTAATTCGGCTTCATTTAATCCCGGATCAATTACATCATCTACATGGTACAAAAGGATTGCAAAAGCTGAATGTCAGAGCAATTGGTCGGAAATCGTTGAATCTAATGTTGTAAAAATAACAGTTAATACAATACCATTAGTTACTGCAGACAGCTATTCAGCTGTTTGTATTGACGCATCAGATGTTACATTAAGTGGTTTCCCTTTAATAGGTGGAGCATGGAGTGGTATAGGTGTGACAGGGAATATGTTCGACCCTTCAGTTGGAACACAAACACTTACACATTTTTACACTGATTTAAATGGTTGTACTGATTCTGCAATAACAACAATCACTGTAAACCCATTACCAAATGTAAATGCCGGCTCTTATAGTTCTGTTTGTTCTGATGCTGCTGATATTGTTTTAGGGGGTAGTCCGTTAAATGGCGAATGGAGTGGAACAGGAGTATCTGGGAATCAACTGTCTGCTTATGTTTTTGACCCATCTGTTGGAACACAAATACTTACATATACTTATAGAGATAGTGTTACTTCCTGTAGAAATTCTACAACTACTATGATTATTGTTAATCCAATACCATCAGCACCTCAAGTAGCCAATATTATTCAACCTTATTGTACGACTCCAACTGCTATTGCTGAATTAAATGGTTTGCCTTCAGGTAACTGGTTTCTACAGCCGGGTTCTATTTCCGGATCAACCACCACTGCAACAATATCCGGTTTAAATGCATTATCTGTTTACAATTTTACTGTAACAGATTATCATGGCTGCACTTCAGCTTTCTCAGACAATATTGTTATTGAAGCACAACCTTCTTTACCTAATGTTATAATAACAAATCCAGCCTGCGTAACATCTCCGGCAACAGTTGATATTTCATCTTCAGACATTACATTTGGATCTACTTCGGGATTAACTTATTCCTATTGGATAAATACCTCAGCTACAATACAATATTCAACACCAACAATGGCAACAGCTGGTACCTATTATATTAAAGGAAGCACAGTGGCAGGCTGTTATGATATTGATTCTGTTAAAGTTATTGTAAATCAGATAAGTAATTTATGTGATTCTGTTTCTTATGTAACCAACAATAATGATTGCGGGCCTGGATCCTTAAGAAATGCTATTTCAATGGTTTGTGAAAATGGAATTGTTCGTTTTAATCTTTGCCTTGATGATCAAACGATCTTGCTATCAACTGCTTCATTATGTGTAAACAAGAACTTTAGTTTTGACAATAAAAACCACACTTCAGGTGTTACTATTAATGTCAATGCTTTTAGCTTTGATATTCAGGCAGGAAAAACGCTAACTTTACAATGTGGTTCTAAAATTACGATATTAGGTACCATTAATAATTTTTCTAAGGGTTACGGAGGTTTAGTTATTGCTTCGGGAGCTTCATTTATTCAAAATAATATTAATTTACCTGCTACTGCTCAAAGATATCTGAATAATACGTGGCATTTATTCGGATCACCATTTAAAAAAAATACCGGTTCACAACTTTCAAGTTTGATTCCAATAGGCGGAAGTATTCAACTTAAACCTTATATTAACGGAACAAACTGGGAAGCAAATGCAACTTCACCTAATTATAATTTAATGCCAACGGTAGGCTATGCTGTAAAACCAAATATTTCATTTACTGCATCTCTTACTGGTAATTTATATTACAGTACATCTTTCTTTGATTATACCAATGCTTTGGTTTATAATGGGACAACTTCAACCCAGAGTTGGAACCTCCTTGCAAATCCTTATACGGCTTATTTGAATTGGAATTTATTAGGTTTAACAAATGTTAACAGTACGTTGTATTTATGGGATAATAGTTTGTACCCAAATATTTCACCTGTGGCCAATTCAACTTATTTGAGAACCTATAATGCATGTAGCAATATTGGGGTTCCTGCAAATACAAAACCTTTTATTGCTCCATTACAAGGCTTTTTTGTTAAAGCAATTTATTATTCACCAAAAATAGTTTTCTATCCTTCTGCTAGAACACATTCTACATCAGTTTATTATAAAAATAATACAAATGCAAATACAATTAGTTTACTTCGCTTGAAAATTGAAAATGATGAAGGAGCTGATGAATTAGTTATTTGTAAAAATCCGGATTCAAAATCAGAATTTGATGTTTTTGATTCTGAAAAAATGTTAAGTGACTTGCCTGTTCTAATTTATTCAGAATCAACAGGTGGTGAAAAACTGGTAATCAATACAGTTAATGCTACCAATAATTCTGTTATTCCATTGGGAATTAACGGGAAGGCAGGAGAAAAAGCAACTATCAGTGCTTTTGGGTTAGAAAGTACAGAACAAATTTATCTGGAAGATCGCTTTAAAGGAAAAATTATCAGTTTAGCTGAAAATATGACTTATAATTTTGAATTTCCAACAAGTATAATCACCGGCAGATTTTTTATCCGTTTTGGTAATGCAAATGTTAATTTGATTGATTCAGATATTAAAGTTTTCCAAAACGGCAACGAACTTAATGTCATTGCCCAAACAGGAGAAAAATTGCAATGTGTTGAAATTTATTCAATTTCAGGTGCTTGCTTATATAAATCACAAACAAATTGCGGTAATGTTTTTACTGAAAAAATGGATTTATCTGCGGGTATTTATCTACTTAGATTAAGAAGTTCAGTTGGGATACAAAATATAAAGATATACTGGAAATAAAATGAATTTATTGCAAAAAGATTAAGAAACTGTCTAAATTTTCTATTTTAAAAAAGATTTTATTATAAATTATAAGCTATTCTTAGAATAAGGATCGACATCAAAGAATTTACGCAACAAAACAAGCTTTTTAAAATAGCAATGGTACTGGCAAGCAATACAGTATAGCGAAGTCTTATTGTAAAATAAATGCTGTAATCATGATATCGCTATAACTTGTATTGCGCAGGTTTTTAAAAAGCGTAGTTTTGAAGTAAATGATTTGCAGTCTTGATTTTTTGTAACTTTTTCATCAAGGAAAAAGTTAAATATCAAATAATTACGATTTAAACTGATTGAAATGTATTTTTAAACTAATGTATTTATTTTGAATATTAAACATGATTAAACTAATATTTAATCCCTTTGAGTTTCGAATTTATAAATTTAGACAGTTTCTAATAACAATTAATCAAATATTATTTTTATTAGTAGACTAAATGTCTGTGCCATATGACACAGACATTTATTTTTTGAGACTTTATTAATTTACTAAATATTTATTCTTAAAAACTTGATAAATTGGTAGCAATGGTAAAAAAATTGGAAGAGCCAGCCAGATGCTGAATAACGTGGGCATAACTTAAATAAAACTTTGAAACCCTGAATCCGAATCCCCAGGAAAATCCAATTGTTGACAGGGCTGATTCTACTTTCATTTCCTGACGGCGTTGATAGTTGTAACCTAATCTGATATTAAAGCTGTTGGATGGCACAAATTCTACTCCCACAACCAGATGCCGCATGAGATTATCCCCGAATTTTGAGAACTTAGATTTTTCGATTACTTCTTTTGTAAGCGGATCAATTTTTACAGACGGATTTAATGGGTCTTCGTAAGTAAGATCCCATTTTTCTAAATGGTTTAATATGAGCGAAAATCTGAATGGAGCATGCTTTAGTTTTTCAGAAAGACCAAATTGGATTTCAAATGGGAGGGACTCTCTATTGCCTTCATTATAATAGGATAGTTGTCTGCCAATATTTTTAAACATCAAAGAGCTAATAAATCGTTTATTTTTACTTTGGTAAGTTGCAGCAATATCAACTGCTAATCCAAATGAAGAATAAGATTCCAGCGAAGATTGAATAATTTTAAGATTGCTGCCGATTGAAAAATTAGAATCCAGTGATCTGGCCCATCCGATGTTAAGTGCATATTCGCCGGCTTTAAATGTTCCGTAAGTTTCACCATTGGCATCTGCTTGTGTAAAGCTACCGTAATTGATATATTGTAAGCTGGCCACAAAACTACCAATCTTATTAAACGAACGTGAATAAGCCGCAAAACCATAGTTTACATCAGAATAATAATTGATATAACTTAAGGCTAATTTGTTGTGCATTTCCTTGGTAATCAATGATGGGTTGGCAATGGCAAGGCTGATATCATCGTCTTTGACAGCCAGAAAGTTACCACCTAATGCAGCAACTCTGGCTGAATTAGGAAGACTGAGAAACTGATAGGTATGACTTCCTCCAATCTGTGCTGAAGCAGCAATGGATGTTAGTAACAATAAGAAAAGTAAAATGATTCTTGATTTCTGTCTCACAAAATTATTTTTAACGTAAGATTTAATAACGAAACAAAGTTGGCTTTATTATTTTAAATGATATTATTAATCAATAAATTCAGATTTAAAAGGAAAATCAATTATTATTAATTTTTTTTCATGATCATTAATCCATCTCTAAAAGGAAGCAGCAAATTTTCAATCCTTTTATCCTTCGTAATAAATTTATTAAAATCAATGATACCTTGTGTTTCTTTGTCGGTGTGAGTTGTTGTGGTCAGTACTTTCCCACTCCATAAAACATTGTCGGCAATGATGAAACCTCCTTTTCTAACCTTGTCGATAACCAATTCAAAATATGAAATATAGTTTTCTTTATCAGCATCAATAAAGACAAGGTCAAAAGTATGATGAATAGTTGGAATTATATCCATTGCATTACCAACGTAATGTTTGATTTTGTTTTTCAAACCTGCTTTTTCAAAGTATTTTAGCGAAATAGCTTCAAGTTCTTCATTGATATCTATGGTATGTAAACAACCATTTTCCTGCAATCCTTTACAAAGAGCTATCGCAGAATAACCTGTATAGGTTCCTATTTCAAGAATCTGCATTGGTTGCAGCATATCACTGAACATTTCCAGTAATTTTCCCTGTAAATGTCCTGATAGCATTCTTGGCAGCATAACTTTAAGATTGGTTTCCCTGTTTAATTCATTTAAAATATCGCTTTCAGGGGAAGAATATTTTTCGGAATAGGCTTCAAAGTCGGGATGAATCATCGTGAACATAAATCGCTTATTTAGATTTATAGGTTAAAAAACTTAATTGTGCTGGATCAAATACCTGATTCGCAATTTCAATAAGTTCCTCTGCCGTAATTGCTTTTATTTTTGCACAAACCTGCTCAATGGTATCTACCTTATTGTAAATAAGATAGCTTTTTCCAATAGAAAGCATTTCGTTAAGGTTGGATTCATAAGCAATGGCTATCTGACCGCATATTTGTTTTTTTACACTATGCAGCTGATATGTGCCGAGTTTTACAGTACGAAGCTTTTCCAATTCTTTTAAAACAGTTTGTACAGCTTTGTTATATGTATTGTTATCGGTCCCAAAATAAATACATAACAGGCCTGTGTCGGAATATGGGGTATAATTAGATTCTACATTGTAAGAGAGTCCTTTTTTCTCACGCAATGCTATGCTTAATCGCGTATTGGAAGCCGGACCTCCCAACAGGTTATTTAATAAAGTCAACGCTGTTTTTCTATCATCTTTCATAGGATAAGCAATGTTTCCAATTAAACAATGCGATTGAAACGTTTTTTTATTTTTTATAAAGGATGCAGGTTGATAGGTGGAAAATGGAATTCTTTGATTAATACGTGTATTTGTTTCAAATTCATTAAAATATCGCTCGACAAGTTTAACTAATCTAGTAAAATCGATATTGCCAACTGAGCAAATTACCATCTCGTTGGTGTTATAATTATGTTTAATAAAACTGAGTAAATGATCTGGTTTAAATTTTCTTACATTGGCAGGACTCCCCAATATCATTTCTCCTATAGGATGATTTACAAATACTTGATGCTCAAATTCATCAAAAATTAATTCGGATGGACTGTCTTTATAGGAATTGATTTCTTCAATTACTACTTCTTTTTCTTTTTCTAATTCTTTAGCGGGAAAAGTAGAATTAAAAACGATATCTGCCAGCAATTCCAGCGTTCTTGGGTAATATTCAATGAGAAAAGAAGCATAGATGGCTGTCTCTTCTTTTGTAGTATAAGCATTTAAGTCTCCTCCCACACTGTCGAGGCGATTCAGTATATGGTAAGATTTACGTAGTGAAGTTCCTTTAAAGATGCAATGCTCTATAAAGTGAGCAATCCCGTTTTCATTTTTGGTTTCATCACGGGAACCGGCATTAATAATTAAGCCACAATGTGCTACATTCGTTTTTACATATTTATGAACAAGTCTGATCCCGTTTTTAAGTTGATGGTATTGATATTCCATTAATAAGTAGCTGAGTTATTCTGCATTTCGTATGTTTTCATCAAAATATACCCAGAATAAAGGTGTGTAACCTCTTAAGTTTCCTTTGTCATCAAGCCCTTCAACCATTGGACAAATTGCCAGTACTTTTTTGTAAAATTTAAATGTTTGGGTATTCAACGTCCATTCTTCAATAAAACGCATTTTCAAAATTGATTTTTGATCAAAATCAGTTTTACAAATGGTATCGTAATTATCGAAAGGTTCTGTAAGTCTTTGCATTACGACAGTATCGGTTCTGTGGAGCAATTCTTCAAATTTCTTTTTGTCCAAAAGATTGTTGAAAAAATCATAGGCTTTAATTTTTCCCTTAGCTACAACTTCAATGATTTTTTCCAGAAATTTTTCTCTGTCGGTTGTTTCAATATTGTCAATCCACCAATCTTTTTGTTTATCAATAGATTTTATCAATACATCGTATTGTATTTTTTTTGTAATTAATAGATTGTCAGTAGAGTCTGTTTTTGTATTTGTGTCAGCATAAATCCAAAAAAGTGGCAAATCGGTAGATGCTATGTCTTTTCTTTTTTCACTAACCAAAACAGGACAAAATCCTTTGATGTCTTTGTTTACAACTAATGTTTTTTCGTTAAAAGTCCATTTTTCATCAAATCTTATTTTTGTAATATTTTTGATGTTAAATGAATTACTGATAAATACAGTATCTATGATTTGTTTCTTTTTCCCGTTTTTTTGTAATTGAATGGTATCAAAGGTAAAAAGATTTGAAACTATACTTTCCAATGATACTTCTTGATGATTCATATTGAATATTTTCAGCTTGTTCTCATTAATGTTATCAAATATAATATTAATAAACTTATCCCGCTGAGGGCCTTCAATATTTTGTATCCACCATTCCAAATCACTATCATTATTTTTAATTGTAACATCGTATTGAATTTTCTCTGTAATAATTTGCTCATACTTTGCTTTGTTTTTATTACAGGAAAATGCTAAGAAAATAGTTAGTGTAAAAAATAAAAATTTAGGTAAAAGTTTCATCTGTTTATATTTTATTAAATCACTGAAATGCATATTGTTATGTTTGTTAAATATATTAATCCTGTTCAAATTTCGCCGATGGAACTCGCCAAATAAACATCCTCGTGTGTGTGAATATTTTCACATGGCTCGTTTCATCTGTTTATATTTTATTAAATCACTGAAATGCATATTGTTATGTTTGTTAAATATATTAATCCTGTTCAAATTTCGCCGATGGAACTCGCCAAATAAACATCCTCGTGTGTGTG
>CAIUKU010000466.1 GCA_903899825.1 uncultured Bacteroidales bacterium
CCAAATAAACATCCTCGTGTTTGTGAATATTTTCAGATAGCTCGTTTCATTCATATTTATTTTTAATTAGTAAACCATTCTTTCATTGTATTTTGTGATGCTAAATGAACGCTTTGGAAATTACTACGACCAACAAAAACAGATGCTTTATCTCCAACTGTTTCGCTTATTTTTGCGAGTAAATATTATTAACAGCAGGACATAAGGTGATAGCCTGTATGCCATTGTCATTTAAATAATTTAAACAAGTTTCATTATTGCTTTCTGAATCATTGTTGAATTCAAGTCACATATGCAACATTTTTGATTATACAAATTTAGTACTAAAATTCATTTAGTGTTAAAGAATTAATTTATTCCTCTTTGTTTTTTAATTTGCTCGTATGCAGCATTTAACTCCTGAAACTTCACTTTAGCAGCATTTTCAACTTCCTCTCCTAATTGACTCACTTTATCAGGATGGTATTTAACAGCCATTTTACGGTAAGCTTTTTTAATTTCATCTTCTGTAGCATCAGGTGTAATTTCAAGTATTGTATAAGCACTTTTGGTATCTTTAAAAAACATTGCTTTTATGGAAGCAATATCATTTAACTGAATATTCATAAAACGAGCAATATCCTCTATTACAATTATTTCATCAGCATGAAGCTGACCATCGGCTGTAGCTACCCCAAAGAGAAAGTGGATCAATTGCAATCGGGCGGAATATTCCATACTTTGCTTAATCTGAAAACAAACATCCCTTACCGGAATTTCTTTTTTAAGAATTTCGCGAAGCAGTAACATGTTCTGTTCAGTAAGATTGGCGCCAAATTGTTTTAAGAAGAATTGCTTTACAAATTCGAGTTCAGATTTCAGTATTTTCTGATCGGCTTTCATAACAGCAGCCGTTAAAACAAGCAAACTTGCTACAAAATCACCAGATTGAGTTGGTTGAGATAATGCAGTAACACTAACTCCATCTATCATTGAACCAAAAGCGAATCCTAAAAGTGCACCAATAGGACCACCAACAGCCCAACCTAAGGTCCCTCCTATCCATTTCCCATATTTTCCCATATATCAAACATTTATAATAATTTACAATTCAATTATTTCTTCAGTAAATTTAATTCCATAATTTTCTAATTCTGACAATATAGGATCATACAATTCTTTAATAACCGGTGTATGAACTCCTGTTAGCTTAATTTTACCGGTTAACAGAAGTTTTGTAGCAATAGCTAATGGAATCCCTACAGTAATAGCCATTGCTGTTTGAACAGTGTCAATACCAATAACAACCAATGAGGAAATAATTCTGTATTTTTTCTTAGATTTTTCGAATTCAAACTGATGTTGCATAACGATTAAATCTTTATCTTCCTTTCCCAACACCCACTTATCAACCAAGATCTTTTGCAAAATCTGAGCTGGAGTTGCATCCTTCAAGTCAACTTTTGTATTCTCAAAAATGCCCAGCCATTTCAATCGATTCATAATATCTGAATCCATACTGATCTTGAATTTAGTAGCAATTTTTTCTTCTACTGTCTTATTTTTATCATCATTTAGAAATAAATTAATGAATTGACGATAAGTAATATTTTCGGCATTTTCAATAACATAAGTATCATCCGTCATTCCTAACTGAACAAAAACATTCCAGGCTTTACAATAACCCGGGCGGCGCATAGTCCCTCTGAACATTGTTGGGATATCTTGTAAGTTATAGGTTTCACGATATTTCAATGAATCACGGTTTGGATAAATTTCAAATTCTCCTAAACCAGGAACTGAAGTAGTTTCAATTCTTTCAAACAATTGATGGTAAGGAAGGTATTTATAATTACCATTTACAATATATTGAGATACGCCTTGCCCGGCCAGTACAACATTTCGGGGATTCCAGGTAAATTTATAATTCCAGGGATTATTATCATATTCCGGAGCAATCAATCCACCGGTTGAAGACTTAAACGACAACATACTCCCTCCTTCTGCTATTATTTTGTCAACGACTTTCATTGCTGACATGTGGTCAATACCAGGATCAACGCCCAATTCATTTAACATAGCAACTCCTGATTTCCTGGCTTCAGCATCCATGGCTTTTATTTCATTGGAAACATAAGAAGCTGTAAGCATGTGCTTTTTGTGTTTTAAGCAACACTCAGCTACCATTGGGTGAAATCTGGCAGGAAGCATAGAAATAACAGCGTCTGCATTCATAATTTCTTTATCCTTTTGAACTTCGTTAAAAATATCAAATTCAAATGCCTCACCATTTATATGGCTGTTTATCTTTGCTTCGGCTAAAGATAAAGAGACATCTCCTACTTTTATTTTCCAATTATTTTCTGAAGAGTGATCTAATAAATATTTTATTAAACTCGAAGAGGATAAACCAGCCCCTAAAATCAATATTTTTTTCATTTGTTTATATTTAATTAAATAACTGAAACAGTTATTGTTTGATTAGTTAATTTTTTTAATCCTATTCGAATTTCGCCTATGGAATTACTCACAAGCTTAATTATTATTTAATGTGTTCGTGAACTTCGTTTCGCCAAATAAACTTCCTCATATGCCTCGCATAGATGAGATGGCTCGTTTCATCTGATATCTGAGATTTAGTAATAATACTGCGAAATTATAATTATTTTAAAAATAAAAGCCAGATTTATTAAAAAAATCATCAAAAAAAATCCCGGACTTTTTTGAGCCCGGGATTTACTATTATTGAGTAGCATATTATGGCATGTCAAATGTCACACTGGTACCATCCATAGTTATCATAACCTGCTTATCGCAACCACTTCCAAAATTAATAACAGTAGTTGTTATTTTGGGATTATTAGATGCATCCAAAGTATGCATTTCAGAAGTAATAATCCCACTTTGTATCCATTGACAAGCTGGTGTAAACAATACTTTGTTAGCAGGATTAACCGTTGCTTGAAACCATTTGTTTGGGTTATTAAGTGTGGTTCCGGTTATAGCTCCACTAAACAAATATTGATCATCGTTAACAAGAAAGATATTAGCACCTAACATCCATTCTACAGTATAATTGGCAGCAACACTGATAGAATCACCACCCTTAAGAATTAAAGCGCTTATACTATCAGAATAGGTAATAACAGGACCTAAAGTAGTGCCTTTACCTCCAATTTTTCCTTTGTTGGTAATATCATTTGTTCCTTGTATCAAATTACCGTTAACACTATAATTATTAAAAGAAATATGGGTTACAGTACCCACATCCTGAAAATCACCATTTAAATCTGCGGTGAATTCACCGGATTTACCATTTGTAGATTTTGTAGGAAATGTAAATATAAATTTATTGTCAATAGAATCATAAGTAACAGTAGCACCAGCGATAGTTCCTGCATGAGAAGCTAACAATGCTGAATCACCTGTTGCCTGACATAATAAATCAAAAATATCTCCATATACATCCTGAATAAATGCATAGTTTTGAGCTAAGGCAGATTGCTGATCATAATTTGTTGGATTGTTGGAATCGCTATTTTTATCACAGGAAACAAGTGTGATAGATAATCCAACAAAAACCAATAAGAATAATTTTATTTTTTTCATAAGCTTTAATTTTAAATGAA
>CAIUKU010000467.1 GCA_903899825.1 uncultured Bacteroidales bacterium
ATCCTTTTTCTGCTGTTCATAATTAAGTATTTATTTATGTTCTCTTAATATTTTTTTTATGAAAAAAGACGGTCAATCAGAAAAAAATAACCTTCTTCGCCAAAAGGCAGAGGCGTTTTTGAAAAGTAAGAAATTAAACAAAAATACGCATTATACCGAAACAGAAATAAGAAAACTTATTCATGAACTTCATGTGTTTCAGATTGAACTTGAGATGCAAAATGAAGAATTAATAAATGCTAAAGAACAGGCAGAAGTTGAATCAGCTAAATATACTCAATTATACGATTATGCACCTACAGCATATTTTACACTAAACAGCCAAAGTGAAATTATAGAATTAAATATCAGTGGAGCAGAAATGCTTGGAGAAACTCGCCTTCAACTCATCAATAAACAATTTACTTCATTTGTTTCCACTGATTCTATGGCCAACTTCCGGCATTTCCTTAAAAAAATTTTCATTCACAAAACCAAGGAATATTGTGCATTAAACCTTTTAACATCTGATAATGCTGTAAAATACATACATCTTGATGGAGTAATCAGCCAAGATGGGAAACATTGTCTCATAAGTGCTGCTGATCTGGCCGTAAGTAAAATATCTTCTGATCTTTTGTTTCAAAGTGAAGAAAGATATAAATCTTTATTTTATAACAATCATGCTGTTATGCTGCTGATAGATCCTGAAAGCGGAAAAATAAAAGATGCAAATCCTGCCGCCTGCAAATTTTATGGTTGGTCGCACCATGCTATTTGTATAAAAAATATTTCTGAAATAAACACATTTAGCAAAGAAGAAATTAGTGCAGAAATGCAAAAAGCTGCAAATGAAAAACGTAAGCATTTTTATTTTAATCACCGTTTGGCCAGTGGCGAAATACGAAATGTAGAAGTAAATTCAGGCCCAATACAGTATGGCGATGAAAAGCTTCTGTATTCAATTGTTAATGATATTACTGAAGAAAAGAAAACGGAAGAAAAACTCAGAAAAAGCGAAGAAAACTATCGCATGCTGGTTGAATCTATCAATGATGTGATTTATGAAATATCCTGCGAAGGCATCATTAAATATGTAAGTCCTTCTGTTAATAGAGTGCTGGGATATACAGCTGATGAAGTAATAGGGACGAATATTATTGATTTTATTTATGAAGAAGACAAATCCATGATTTATGAACGGATTTCAAAACTTTATGAAAAAGATTATTCCTATCTTGAATATAGATATGTTAATAAGAAGGGTAATATATGCTGGGTAAGATCCTCTACCAATGCCATCATTGAAAATGGTAAAATGATAGGTGCTTCAGGTTTACTTACCGACATTACCGAAAGGAAACAGGCAGAAATGGCACTAAAGGTAAGTGAAGAAAAATATTCAAAAGCCTTCATCACCTCGCCTTATGCCATTCTGATAACACAACCCGAAGACGGTAAGATTATTGAAGTAAATGATGCCTTCGTGAATATAAGTGGATATTCCAGGGAAGAAGCCTTAGCCGATTCTTCTGTCGGGCTTAATTTATGGGTTGATGTTGAAGAAAGACAGAATGTAATCACAAAGCTAAACGAAGGGAAAGAAATTAATGGATTAGAAAGTCGGTTTAAGATAAAAAGCGGGGATATTATTACTGCAATTTTTTCAGCATCTGTTGTTTATATAGCAAATAAACCTTATATATTATCGAGTATAAATGATATAACGAAACAGAAAAAGACAGAAAATGCATTACGTGAAAGTGAAGCCCTTTACCGCGCTATACTTAATGCTTCGCCTGATAACATTACGATTTCCGATTTAAATGGAAGTATTGAATTTGTTTCTGCAAAAGCTTTAAGTATGTTTGGCTATGATCAGATTGAGCAACTTATAAACCGCAATATAGGTGAGTTTCTTATTCCTGATGACTGGGAAAAAGCTCAAAATGTAATACTTAACATGCATCAGGGAGTATTCTTAGGTCCCGGAGAATACAGAGGCGTGAAAAATAATGGCAATATTATTGATATTGAAGTAAATGCAGAATTTATCAGAAATCAGGAGGGAGTTCCCCAAAAAATGGTTTTTGTTGTCCGTGATATTACCGAACGTGTTTTATCAAAAAATATGCTGATAGAAGATCAGAAAATATTCAGGATTTTAAATGACCTGATGAGCGACTATATTTTCAAACTCAGCCATCAGGAAGACGGTAATTTCAAAATGTCGATAATCGCTGGAAACTATCAAAAGGCAACCGGTCGATCGCTGGAAGATATCAATACTCCTTCTGATTGGCATAAAAAGATACATCCGGAAGATTTGTCTGTTTTAAATTCAAATTTCAAGCAGGTACTTGAACAAAAAAAACCGGTTATTTTCGAATGCAGATCTTTTACTGAAGATGGAAAAATGAGATGGTTGGAAGTGATTGCTTCTCCTGAAATTGATAATCAAACACAAAATGTTAACAGTATTTATGGAAGTGTAAAAAATATTACGGAAAAGAAACTTTCCATACAAAACCTTATGGAAAGTGAGCAAAAGTACGCTAATTTAATTGAAAATATTCATGCAGGTGTAGTTGTTCACAGTCCTGATACGAGTATTTTGTATTGCAATACCGAAGCTTCGGTATTATTGGGACTTACACAAAATCAGCTAAAAGGTAAAGTTGCAATAGATCCCGACTGGTTTTTTATGGATGATAAAGGCATAAAATTATCTCTTGAAGAATATCCGGTTGTTAAGGTTGTTTCTTCCAAAGCACCATTGTTTAACCAAACTTACGGCATTAACCGGCCAGCAACCAACGACATCGTATGGGTGCAGGTAAATGCTTATCCCGAAATTACAGAAGAAGGATTACTAAAGCAGGTTGTGGTTACATTTTATAATATTACTGAAATTATAGAAGCAGAAAAATCAATCAGAGTAAGTGAAGAAAAATACCGGAATATATTTGAAAATATTCTGGATGTTTATTACGAAGCTACTATTGACGGTAAGCTTTTAGACATAAGTCCTTCTATTGAAATTGTTTCGAAAGGACAATATACAAGGAATGAGCTCATCGGAACATCAATTGTTAATTTTTATTCAGACCCGGAAGATATAAACAGGTTTTTCTCAGATTTGAAAAAGACAGGGAAAGTAACTGATTATGAATTATCTTTTAAAAACAAAGATGGTTCAATTATTCCAATTACAATTACAACCGGTCTTTTTTATGATGCAGCAGGTAATCCTATAAAAATAATCGGAAGTCTGCGCGATATAACAGAACGCAAGCTTGCCGAAAAAGCTTTGGCAGAAAGCGAATTAAATTACCGTACCCTAGCCAATTCAGGTCAGGCACTGGTATGGATAGCTACTCCAGACAAAAAGTGCAACTTTTTTAATCAGGTATGGCTCGATTTTACAGGTCGTACTTTTGAGCAGGAATTAGGCGACGGATGGTCTGAAGGGGTACATCCCGAAGACATCG
>CAIUKU010000468.1 GCA_903899825.1 uncultured Bacteroidales bacterium
AACCTGCCACCCCGACAACAACTAAAAAAACTGGAACTTTAAGTTCCTTTTTTTTTAATAAAATGGCCCCGTAGCTCAGCTGGACAGCGCAACAGCCTCTTAGCTGTAGCCAATGCATCGAATCCAGTCGGGAACACATTTAAGAATATAAAGCACTGTAAATTAATTATTTGTAGTGCTTTTTTCTTTAATGGTAAAACATAGGTAAAACATTAAAATAAGTATAATGCATTGAAATACAGACTACAAATATAATTTATTTTAATAATATTAGCTGAAATATTTTTCATTCTACTCCCCTATTTAATGATATTATAACTTTACTTATCCATTTTCAATTGCCGGAATACTTATTGACTACACTTTTATTCATTGGAAATCAGAATTTTATCCACTTCAATTTTCCGCCACAGTATATAAATATATCAAGAAAAAATTAAAATCTTATGCCCCAAAGAGCGGAATAAATTGTTTAGCGTAGCGGTTTGTAAGGCTGCAGGTCATTTTTTTTTATCATTACATAACAAGAGAATAGTATTAAAGAAAAAAGCTACTGAATTTACTCAATAGCTTTATAATAAGATAATAAAAAAAATGAATGCACCCTAAGGGCTTGGCCTTGCAAAAAACAATTTATGAAGCTATATATGCATATAGATTTTTATTTATTATACTAACCCATTTTACAATAAATATTTTCAGCTAAACCGCCTCAGTGGAATGAAAGACTACAAGAAGAGAAGTTGTTTTTATTTTGACCACGATTTTATTTGCTCAATAAATTGTAATTGTTGGTCAATGAATACATTGTGAGAACAATTGTCGAAATATATCAGATTACTAATACCAATTAGGTTTTGTAAGTCTATGACTTGTTTTGGTGAGTAAAGACCATCGTCTTTACCATAAAGACCAAATAATTGGATTTTCTTTTTTTGTAATACTTGTAATTTATCTGACAAGTCGATGGTTGTATATTTTTCATTTTTCCAAAATCCTTTCGGTGCTTTATATGTCATTTTAGAAGCATATTTTGTCAATAGTGTGTCTGTTTTGAATTTTGAATAAATGATTTTTGCCTCTGCTGAAGGATTTTTTGGAGTATAAAAACCGTTTTGCATAGCGTGTCCAAAACAATAAGAACTATATTCAATAGTTGTCGTGTCCATTTTTTCAAGCATTGAAACGAAGTTAAGATTTACACTATCTTTTTTAGCCAGATAAATATTCTTTGATTTTGAAAGAATATTTTTGAAAGTTGTTTGTAAAGAAACTGGTGCACCAACAAGTATAATAGATTGAACCTTCTCAGGATTGGCTTCTGCATAAAGTGTCGCAACAATACCTCCAAAACTGTGTCCAATTAGCGATGATTTAGTAAGCCCATATTTTTGATAAATATTGTTTAAGTCATCAAATGTTTCTTTGAAAGTAAATTGTGCTGAGGAATCTTTACTGCGACCTTCTCCTCTTCTGTCGTAAACAATTACAAAGAAGCCCTGAATTGCAAGTTGTTCAGCAGTGGTAACTTCAAAATTTACACAGTTATAGCCCGGACCACCATGAAGAAAAATAATTGGCTTGTCCTTGCTGTTACCAAAAGACTTAGAATAAATATTTTGACCATTAGCAAACATTGTTACTAATAAAAAGATAGCTGATGTGAAGATTGCTTTCATATGTTTATATTTTGTTTTTGTTCATATTCAATTATTTAAATAGAGTAGAAAAATGCCGAGAAAAGTATATTTTAAGCTTATGCTTTAATGGAACGCGGATGACACAGATACGTTCCGTAAACGCGGATTATCACAGATTTTTAAATCCGTTTTATCTGTGTTTTTCTTTAGAAATCCGCTTCATCAGCGTTCTGCTTTTTTCATATGTCTATTTTTTAATATTATTTATTTGTACAGATAGCCTGCCCCGATTTATCGGGGGAACTCGCCAAATAAACATCCTTGTGTGTGAATATTACCTCCTGGCTCGTTTCATTTTTTTATTGTCACTGACTAGTTATTGAGTTGAACTAAAATAGGTGCTAGCAATATTACAAACTTACCAAAGGTAATAAAAGCCTATAAAATATGGAGGCTAACCGTACCTTTTAGTAATTATTATTTATACAAATATACAGTTTATTTAGTTCCAAGATAATTATTATAAAAAATAATAACACAAAAGGAAGACCTTTGAAAATATAGAATAAAGAATAATAAATTTAAGCATTCCAGCCACCTATATAAGAATCATCCACAGAATAAGTAATGCTCATATCTGCATAGCATGTATCGTACTGGCTATTGGTGTTGGAGGATGATCTGTTGTTTACAAGTCCATTGCAGTGTAAAAGCCGGCATCGTTGACATCTGCAAAATAATGGGAGATTTTGTCGGAATAATAGAAAGCATAGGTACATTAGGTAACATATATATTGTTATTGAAGGTACTGTAGTTAAATTAGATTGGGAAGGTCACTGAGGTTTTAATGGATCAAGCAATATTGTTGAGGCGAATATTCTAAAATCGTTATTCCCTGGCAGCCGGCAGGCTGGGTTGTGCTAAAATCAAAAAATATCGAATGAAGATTAACGAATTAAGAAGAAAAAAGGAAGTCTGTGCTGTTAAAGCAGCACAAACAACAAAAAAAGCATCAGGCAAAAACCTGATGCTTTTTTTAAAAAATTGAAACCAATTATAAACTATTTTACAATCAGTTTTTCAGTCCATGATTTATTGGATCTGGTATCGGTATATTTTACGAAATACATGCCTTTACCGTAAGATGTAAGGTCAAATTCGCTGTTTGCTTTATGAATGGGCTGTGTGAGTATCAAACTTCCCACGATTGAATAAACACTGATTTCACCATTGTTAAATTTATCTACATTCACAGTAAATTTACCATTGTTTGGATTAGGATAAACAGCAATTGTATTTGCTTCCATTTCATTGATACCGTTTAATAAACTGATATCCGATTTAAATCTTGCAGATATGTAATAATGACTTTTTGACCATACAGCAATACCTGTTACATCACCTAAACCTTGTGGAAGATAAGGAGCAGTTGCAGTCTGAACATAATCAGCATCGAAGAAATTACAATAGAATAAGGTATCGGTAGGAGCTCCGGTTTGAGTCAATCTGAATTTTTTACCTGCACCGAATTTCAAGCTACCATTAGCATCGGTAAATGTAACACCACTTAATTTAATAAGTTTAGACTGATGTTGAAGCATATAAACGGTATCATACATCTGTAAAGCAGTTACCTGTGTAGGATTAATTACATTTCCGGTGGAGGTAGCTGGTCCGGGATTGGCAACTGGATGAAATTCAAGTAACCCAAAATAATTTTCCAGTTTACCTCTGATACCGGTGATTCCATCACCAACAGCATAGGTTGAAGTTATAACTGCTGTAGCATCATCAATTAAGATAGCTGCTGTACCATCCTGTATATATTTTTGGTTTCTGCTTGTAACTTTGCAGATTAAAACTGCCTGAGCGGTTAATTCGTAAATAGTAGAATTATCAGCAGTTTTTGCACGTAAAGCAGCAATATTAGCACATTGAACTGCAGCAACCAATGTTGTAAAAGTTGCATCATTACCATAACTTGTTCCTATTGTATTGGTAGCATAAGCTCTTACGTGGTACATAGTAGAAGATGCTAAACCTGTTAAATTGGAAGTGTAAGCACCTGTAGTACCGCTTGCAGCAACAATATTACCGGCTGTTGTAGGATTTAATGTTGTTCCGTAGCAAATTCCTCTGGTAGTAACTGCAGATCCTCCATCATTGGTAACATCTCCAGCAACAGTAGCAGTAGTTGTTGTAATTAAAGTAACAGCACCTGTTGTTACAACAGGAGCCACAGCTCCGCTTGCTGTTGTAAATAAAGAATCAGCACCGTAAGAAGTACCGGCTGAATTGGTCGCATAAGCTCTGTAATGATATTGAGTCCCGAGTGTTAATGCTGTTAAATTTGCTGTAAAAGCACCGGTAGTTCCGGTAGCAGTAACTTTGGTTCCGGTAATATCAGGATTCACTGCAGCTCCGTAACAAATACCTCTGGCAGAAATAACAGCACCGCCATCAGAAGTAACATTTCCTGCACAGTTAGCAGTAGTTGAAGTAATCCCGGTTGTAATTCCTGTAGTAACAACAGGTGCTGTTACTACACCTCCAAAACCGACTGCATCAGCCCAGGTACTGGCAACTCTGACCTCATCAATGTTAAGTAATGGTGCAGAAGTAGAAGTCCCCTGACGGAAGGAGAAAGCCATATAAGTAGAATCGTAGTCCGTTGCAACATCCGTTGCAATTAAACTTGCGGCACCTTCAACACTACTTATTGAAGGATCAATAAATAAACTAACAATATCATCAGATGCTCCTGAATTTGCAGCATATTTTAAAACAAGTAAATGTGTAAGACTGGTATCAACAGAAGCTGTTGAGTATACAGTAGCTGTACTGGTCGCATTTGTAGCTTTGCTAACGCCAAAAAGTACTTTTGCAGTATTTAAAGCATCTTGTTTTACAAAAACGCGGGCAAATAATGTAGTTGCAGCACCAGCTTTCTGAAAATGAGCAAAATAATCACCACCAGCAGAAGCGGATGTAACTTTTACAAGAAATGCAGCATAAACCGATGTTGAAGACTTAGGTCCAAAAACTTTATTAACATCTGCTCCTGTATTTACCATTTTGATCATTTGACCTGAAGGAGAAGGATAGCCAGTATAGGATAAGTTTCCACTAATAACAGAAATCGTATTAGTACCAATTCCACTATGGCAAGCCCATCCATGAGCAGTTAATGAATCTCCGACAGGATAATCAAAGTGCTCATTAAGCAAAACCTGAGCATTCAAAGTCATGCCCATTAAAATCACTGTTAAAAGTGATGTAAAAAAAATAATTGTTTTTTTCATGATGTTTTAAAATTAATTATTAATATGTTCGTTTCTGATAATTGTATTTTAATTTTTTTACAAATCTACATATAAAAACTTTGAAAAAATATATTTTAACGTAAATTTTATGAAAATTTAATGATTGTAAAAAAATGCTCATACTGTAAAACAGAAAAAGCTGATAATAAAATGTATTAACAGCCTTTTCTTATTGTTTAAATTAAGATGTATCTTTTGAAGTTGAATATTTAAGTTCAGCCATTTAGTATCAATACTTAAAACTTAAAACTTAAAAACTTAAAACTTCTTACTTTACTTCCTCAAAATCAACATCTGTTACTTCAGCATCTTTGGGTTTTTCAGCATTTCCCGTATTTTGCTGAGCATTCGCTTCTCCACCTGCATTTTGCTGAGCGTCCTGTGTAGCTTTGTACATTTCTTCGCTGGCAGCATTCCATGCTGTGTTTAGTTTTTCGGTAGCTGCATCTATGGCAGGAATATCTTTATTTTTATGTGCCTCTTTCAATTCATTCAGGGCAGTTTCGATGGCTCCTTTTTTGTCAGCAGGGATTTTATCTCCGAATTCTTTCATTTGTTTTTCAGTTTGAAAAATCAGACCATCAGCACCGTTCAGTTTATCTATCACTTCTTTGGCTTTTCTGTCAGTTTCTGCATTGGCTTCGGCTTCAGCTCTCATTCGTTTAATTTCATCATCACTTAAACCAGAAGAAGCTTCAATACGGATTTGTTGTGATTTTCCGGTAGCTTTGTCTTTTGCAGCTACATGCATAATGCCATTGGCATCAATATCAAAACTTACTTCAATCTGAGGAATTCCTCTGGGTGCAGAAGGGATGCCATCCAGATGGAAACGGCCAATGCTCTTATTGTTAACTGCCATGGGTCTTTCTCCCTGCAACACATGAATTTCAACAGAAGTCTGGTTGTCGGCAGCGGTAGAAAAAGTTTCTGATTTTTTGGTTGGAATGGTAGTATTGGATTCTATCAATTTTGTCATTACACCACCTAAGGTTTCAATACCTAATGAAAGTGGCGTTACGTCCAGCAACAATACGTCTTTTACTTCACCTGACAATACTCCACCCTGAATAGCAGCACCTATTGCAACTACTTCATCAGGGTTAACGCCTTTTGATGGCGTTTTTCCGAAAAAGTCTTCCACTAATTTTTGAATTGCAGGAATACGGGTTGAACCACCCACCAGAATTACTTCATTGATGTCAGAAGTTGTTAAATTGGCATCTTTCAGGGCCATTTTACAAGGTTCGATACAGGCTTGTATCAATTTGTCATTCAATTGTTCAAATTTGGCTCTTGTTAAAGTGCGTACCAAATGCTTGGGTATACCATCAACCGGCATGATATAAGGCAGATTGATTTCGGTAGAAGCAGAACTTGATAATTCAATTTTTGCCTTTTCTGCAGCTTCTTTCAAACGCTGTTGCGCCATTGGATCTTTACGCAAATCAATGTTTTCGTCTTTTAAAAATTCTTCGGCCAACCAGTCAATAATGGTATGGTCAAAATCATCACCCCCTAAATGGGTATTCCCATTGGTAGATTTTACTTCAAAAACGCCTTCACCCAATTCGAGGATAGAAATATCAAAAGTACCACCGCCTAAATCGAAAACAGCAATCTTAATATCATGGTGTTTCTTGTCTAAGCCATAGGCCAAAGCTGCTGCAGTTGGTTCGTTGATAATACGCTTTACTGTTAAACCTGCAATTTCTCCGGCTTCTTTGGTTGCCTGACGCTGAGAATCGCTAAAATAAGCAGGAACGGTAATAACAGCTTCAGTAACTTCCTGTCCGAGGTAATCTTCGGCAGTTTTTTTCATTTTTTGTAAAATGATGGCTGAAATTTCCTGGGCTGAATACAGTCTGTCGTCAATTTTTATCCTGGGTGTATTGTTCTCCCCTTTAATAACATCGTAAGGTACTCTTTTAATTTCTTTAAGAACCTGATCATAAGATTCGCCCATAAAACGTTTGATAGATGAAATCGTTTTCTTAGGATTGGTAATTGCCTGACGTTTTGCAGGATCACCCACTTTACGTTCTCCATTTTCGGTAAAACCTACAATTGAAGGCGTTGTTCTTCTGCCTTCACTGTTTGGAATCACAACGGGTTCGTTGCCTTCCATTACTGATACACATGAATTAGTAGTTCCTAAATCGATGCCTATTATTTTTCCCATTTTTAAATGTATTATAAATTATTAATTGTTTATTCAAAAACTTACGGCTTCATTTTATCAATACACGTGCCATTATTCATTTTGGCAGAAATTAACATAAAAATAAATTTTTCTGACAGCTTAACTGACAAAATGGCAGTTTATTTTATTCATTATTTTATTCATTTATTCATTTTTCTATTTACTTTTACATGAAATTTACATCAAATGTGGTATTATTTATTTAAAGTAGTGGTGACTTCTATCATAATTGTTATCATATCAGAAATTTCAAAACGAAGTAGTCTGATAGGCAGCATTCTTGCATCAATTCCGCTGATATCATTCCTTGCATTTATTTGGCTTTATATCGAGACAAAAGATGTTAGCAAAATTGCAGAATTATCAACAGGCATTTTCTGGCTGGTAATACCATCTCTGAGTTTCTTTATACTATTTCCATATCTGTTAAAGAAAAATCTAAGTTTCTATTTATCCATGACCATTGCTGCAATAGTGATGATAATATCCTACTTTTTAATGATTTATGTGTTGAAGAAATTCGGAATAAAAATTTAATATTTACAACATGAGCTTTTCGGTATATAAATCCTCTGCAGGATCAGGCAAAACCTATACACTGGTCAAAGAATACTTATCTTTGGTTTTGATAAATCCATTTCAGTTCAAATCAATATTGGCCATTACTTTTACCAATAAAGCTGCAGCTGAAATGAAACAAAGAGTGCTGCAAAGCCTTCGGCTGATTGCCAATTATCAGCAGCTCACAACTGTTGAAAGAAAGCCCATTATTCATTTGCTACCGGATCTTGCCTTAAAAACAGGTTTAAAAGAATCGGATATTATCAGAAACGCAGGTCTAACCTTATCACTGATACTGCATAATTACAGTAATTTTGCCGTTGGTACCATTGATAGTTTTGTACACCGTATCGTTCGTACATTTGCCCATGATCTGCGTTTACCGCTCAATTTTAATGTGGAAATGGACGGTGAAACATTGATTTCGCAGGCAGTAGATTTATTAATCGACAGCATGGGTAACAATGAATTACTTACCGGGTTTTTGTTTGATTTTGCCATATCAAAAGCCGATAACGACAAAAGCTGGCACATCGAAAACGATTTAAAAAAGTTTGCCAAAATACTATTAGAAGAAGACAGTCAACTTAAAATTGAAAAAACAAAAGAACTTGAATTAGCTGATTTTATTGCTATTTTAAAAAAATTGACTGAGTTAATCAAAATTTTTGAAGAAAAAGGGAAAAATATCGGAACCGAAATCTGGCAGAAAATAAAAGAAAATAATATACCACATTCAGCATTTTATCAGGGGGATAAAGGTTTTGCGAAATATTTTGAAAAATTATCTCAGGGAATTATTGCCAGACCCAACAATTATGTAAAAAAAACGGTTGAAGAAGACAAATGGGTATCCGCAAAAGCTGAAAAGGAAGATATTGAGAGTATTGAAAACCTTAAACCTATACTGATTAAAGCATATCTAACAATCACAACTTTTTTCGATTCAGAATATGAGTCTTACATTATCAGAAGTTCTGTATTAAAGAATTTATATTCATTGGCTTTGCTCAATGAAATAAAAAAAATAATGGATGATATGCGTGAAAACGAAAATGTGTTACATATTTCTGAATTTAATAAACGAATTTCTGATATTGTTGTAAATGAACCTATTCCTTTCATTTATGAACGACTGGGAGAAAGGTTTAAACACTTTTTGTTGGACGAATTTCAGGATACTTCTATTTTACAATGGCAAAATTTACTTCCACTGATTGACAATTCTTTGGCTGAGAACAACTTTAATATGGTAGTTGGTGATGGCAAACAAGCCATTTATCGATTCAGAGGTGGAGAAGTAGAACAATTTGCCTTATTGCCTCGGATTTATAAAAAGCCTGATAATGAAATTATCAATGAAAGAGAAAATACTTTAATACGAAATTTTGAGCCTCAGTTCTTACAAAGTAATTATAGATCAAAAGCTGAAATTGTAGATTTCAACAACCATTTTTTTCGTTATGTTTCTTCTTTTTTAACTGATAACTTAAAAATCATTTATGAAAATCTTGAACAAAAATTCAATCCTGAAAACATTGGAGGATATATCCAATTTGATTTTTTTGACAAAGAATCCGATAAAGAACTGTATCAGCAAAATACTTTTGAAAGTGTAATTTCAACGATTCAACTATTATTAAAAGATGGCTACCAATGGAGTGATATTACGATTTTATGCAGGAATAACAAACAAGCCAGCAATATTGCATGTTTTTTATCCGGTCAGCATATTGATATCATATCTAGTGAGTCCTTGCTTTTAAATACATCTCCTCAGATCAGGGTATTAATTGCTTTGCTTAAAATACTATGTAATTCCAATGATCTGATTTCCAAAGCTCAGATTATCCAATTTCTGATTACTAAAGGAGATATTAAAGAAGATTTATTTCAGGAAATTTTAAAAAACAGCTTACAAAACGACAGTACTCTTAATAAAAAATTTGATGCTGTATTAAACAAATACGAGTTTGCATTCAATACCAGAGATTTACTTAAACTTCCCTTATATGAACTCTGTGAAACACTTATCAGGATTTTCAAACTTAATCTCAATAGCAATCCTTATATACAGTTCTTTTTAGATTGTATTTTAAATTTTTCGGTAAAGAAAACCGCTAATATTGTTGATTTTCTGGTATGGTGGGAAGCACAAAAAACCAAAATTTCCTTAAAAATGCCCTCAGGTATTAATGCTATAAACATAATGACAGTTCATAAATCCAAGGGATTAGAGTTTAGGGTTGTCATTTTCCCATTTGCTGAAGACAAACAAAGAAACACCAAAGACATGCTTTGGATTGATTTGGCTGACAAAGAATTACCAAACCTCTCATCTGCTTTGCTCAGCCTGAATAAACAATTGGAAGATACCAGATACGCTGAAGATTATATTGAGGAAACTGAAAAATCAAAACTAGATTTGATTAACTTATTATATGTTGCATTGACTCGACCTTCAGAAAGATTATATATTGTCAGCACGCTAATGACAGGAAAATCTGAACCCTCTACCCTATCACTGCCATCTTTATTTAAAGGCTATTTGCAACATGTTCAAATTTGGGAAGAAGGAAAAACAACTTATTCATTTGGAAAGACTTCAGTAATTCCGAAGCAGGCAAGTTCAAAAGCCGATAATATGTTGTATATGAATGATTTTTATTCGTTTGACTGGCAAAAACGAATAATATTAAGCAAGCTGGCTCCTGACAACTGGGAGACAGAAGATCCTGATGGCAACCGGAGGTTTGGAAATTATACGCATCTGATATTATCCAAAATCAAAAATCATGATGAAATTGAATATGAAACGGAGGCATTGTTTACCAAAGGTTTGATAACATTAAAAGAAAAGAATGAACTTTTAACAATGATCAGTAAACTATGGCAATTGGAAGTAGTGAAAAAAATATTTCAAAATACCTATGAAGCTAAAAACGAAGCAGAAATTCTGTTGCACAACGGAAAAAGCATACGTCCTGACCGGCTGCTCTTTACAATCGATGAAACATATATAATTGATTACAAAACAGGTAAGCCTGATGAAAGTCACCGAAAACAACTGGATCATTATCAAACAGCTTTAGAAGAAATGGGATATCAAAAAATAAAAAAATACCTGATTTATATTAATGAACATGCAGAAGTGGTGATGTGGTGATGTGATAATTTGAAGATTTGAAGATTTGAAGATTAGTAATTTTGTTTACAAAGAAATTACATCTCATCTGTTCTGATTTTTAAGAAATTTTGTAGCATAGCTTTAAGCCATCTGAGATTTTTTTTGTAGGTTTGCAGTCAAAATCTATCGCAAATGTTTACTAAGATTTTTAAATCTGATTATATTTTCCAGTTAATTTTTTTAATCATTGTATCCATAATTATCTGGATTAAACCATTTTTCGCAGTTGATGTGAGCTATACTCCTTTGAATGCTCCTTTGTATGATCTTTTTAAAAATCTTTTTAACGATGCTCATTTCTTTAAAATCATTTTAAGTTTCGTTTTATTACTACTTCAATCTTTAATATTTAAAAAGACATTAACATCCAATGATTTAACACCAAAAAACAGTTTACTTTCTGCTTTTTTGTATATCTTAATGATGAGTAGTTTCGGAGATTTTCAAAGCATGCAACCCTTGATATTTTCAAATTTTTTTATTATACTTTCACTACAAATCATGTTCACTACCTATAGTAAACAGGAAAGTTATGAACAAATTTTTATTGCTACATTCCTGATTTCACTTGGGTCTATGTTTTATTTCCCTTTATGCTTTTTTATTATTTTTATTTGGCTGATTTTTTTAATCTTTAGTCTTTTAAAATGGAGAGAATGGGTCATCAGTATTTTGGGATTTATCACTACCTATTTGTTTTTATTTAGCTTTTATTTTCTTACTGATGATATTGAGGATAAGTTAAATTCATACCGTATTTTTTTTACTGAAACTGCATTTCAAATTCCTCATTTCCCAATCTCAACTATTATTTACTTCAGTATTTTAGGTGTATTTTTTATCTTTTCGTTTAGTTCAACTTACTCACATTTAAGCGAAAGATCCATTTTCTATCGTAAGAAAATTATTGTAATGCTGATGCTTATTATCATAACCGTTTTCTCATTGTTCTTTTCAAATGCATATTTTGTTTTTCATTTATGCTTATTTTTCATTCCATTTTCTTATTTCATAGCTAATTATTTGTTGCAAATTAAAAAGCTTTACATCTCTGAAATATTGTACCTTCTTTTATTTGGTATTTGGGTTTACACTTATTTAGGTTTTTAATCATGACAAAAGATACAATTATAGCAACATTGCTATCACTTCGGAATGAAACAAATGTCAGAGGAATGAAAAGATTCGGAATATGTATTGAAAATGCAATTGGTATATCTATGCCTGAATTGAGAAAAATGGCATCAGGTATAGGAAAAAACCACACTTTGGCATTTGAATTATGGCAGACAGGCTATCACGAAGCCCGTATACTGGCAAGCATGATTGATGAATGTAAAAAGGTTACACCTATTCAAATGGACGCCTGGGTAAAAGATTTTAACTCATGGGATGTTTGTGACCAATGCTGTGGAAACTTATTCAGATACACCGCTTTTGGATATGACAAAGCAATTGAATGGGCTCATTCAGAGATTGAATATACAAGGCGTGCCGGTTTTGTAATGATGGCAAGCTTAGCCATAGGTGATAAAAAAGCAGATGATGAAAAATTTCTTACGTTCTTTAGTATTATCCTTCAATATGCTGACGATGAAAGAAATTTTGTAAAAAAAGCAGTGAATTGGGCATTACGGCAAATGGGTAAAAGAAGTTTTTATCTTCGTGATCAGGCACTCGAATGTATTGAAATTTTATTAAAAAGGAACAATAAAACATCTCAATGGATTGCAAAAGACGCATTGAGGGAATTAAAAGATGAGAAGATAATTAACAGAATTAAAAGATAGATATTGATTTGATAATTTGAAGATTTGATGATATAGTGATTTAGTGATTTAGTGATTTAGTGGTTTTATTAAAATAATCCAGGTACACATTACACTTTTTACTTATGTTTAAATATCAGCTAAGTTAAGGCTATCAAGAATTCACATTTATAGAAAAAAAATAAACTATTATAAAATGGATACAATGCAAACAATACTCGAACATCGTTCGATTAGGAAATTTAAAAACAAACCCATTGAAGATACAATTTTAAACCAGCTACTTGAAGCGGGTTTCAGGACATCCACAACCGGCAATATGCAGGTTTACAGCATTATTTTAACTAAAGATGAGAAAAGAAGAGAAGAATTATGCAAATTCCATTTTGGGCAGGCAATGGTAAAAGAAGCTCCGGTAGTTATGACCTTTTGTGCAGATTTTAACCGTTTTAACAAATGGTGTAAACAAAGAAATGCCGAACCAGGTTATGATAACTTTCTTTCATTTATGACGGCAAGTATTGATGCATTATTGGTAGCTCAAAATGTAGCAATTGCTGCAGAAAGTTTCGGTTTGGGTATTTGTTATTTAGGTACAACGATTTATCTGGCTGATAAAATCATCGAATTCCTGAAATGTCCTAAAGGTGTAATTCCAATTACCACCCTGGTTGTAGGTTATCCTGATGAAAATCCTGATTTGGTTGACAGACTTCCTTATAATGGAATCGTACATGAAGAATTTTACAAGGATTATTCGCATCAGGATATTGATGAAATTTATAAAGAAAAAGAAGCATTGCCATTAACCCAAAAACTGATTGAAGAAAATCAACTGGAGAACCTGGCTCAAATATTTACGAATAAACGATATACAAAAAAAGACAATATGCATTTTTCTCAATCCTTTTTAAAAGTGATTGAAGATGCTGGGTTTATGAATAATGTGGAGAAAGGTTAAAGGGAAAAGGAAAAAGGAAAAAGTAGAAAGTAGAAAGTAGAAAGGTTAATGTAGAAAGTAGAAAGGTAGTAAAAAGAGCGTACATAATTTTTCATTTTTAATTTCGTTTATTTTCTATAATTTCGCTACCAATAAATTTTAGACAATTAATTAGTTTTAACATTAATAATCAATATTATATGAGCAATGCAATTACCGCCACCCATTTTAATTTTCCCGGACAAAACAATGTATATATTGGCAAAGTAAGGGATGTATATACTATACATAATAAATTCCTTGTAATGGTAGTTAGTGATAGAATTTCAGCTTTTGATGTGGTGCTTCCTAAAGGAATTCCCTTTAAAGGACAGGTATTAAACCAGATTGCCGCTAAAGCATTGGATGCAACCCTTGATATTGTTCCAAACTGGAAAATTGCAGTTCCTGACCCCATGGTAACCATAGGTAGATTTTGCGAACCTTTTAAAGTAGAAATGGTTATAAGAGGTTATTTATCAGGTCATGCCTGGAGGGAATATAAAGCAGGAAAGCGCTCTATTTGTGGAGTTCTAATGCCAGAGGGCATGAAAGAAAATGACAAATTTCCTCAGCCCATTATTACGCCAACTACAAAAGCAGTAATTGGTCATGATGAAGATATCTCCAAAGAAGAAATCATTTCACTGGGATTGGTAAGCAAAACTGATTATGAAATGCTTGAAAAATATACACTTGCCATTTTCAATAGAGGCAGTGAAATTGCAGCACAAAAAGGATTGATATTGGTGGATACAAAATATGAATTTGGGAAAGCTGAAGATGTTATTTATTTAATTGACGAAATTCATACTCCGGATTCTTCCAGGTATTTTTATGCTGACGGCTATACTGAACGTCAGTTAAAAGGTGAAAAACAAAAACAGCTTTCAAAAGAATTTGTTCGTGAATGGTTGATGGAAAATGGATTCCAGGGTCAGGAAGGTGAAAAAGTACCGGAAATGACTGATGAATTTATTCAGCAAGTTTCAGAAAGATATATTGAACTTTACGAAAATATTACCGGAGATAAATTTATAAGAGCGGATGTTTCAAATGTTGTTGCAAGAGTTGAAAAGAATATTTCAGAATGTTTAAACACACTTTAGGAAGTTCATTGAGTTCATAAAGTTCATAAAGTTCATAAAGTTTATAAAGATTATAAAGATTATAATGTTTATAATGTTTATAATGTTATAGTGTTATAAATATTAAAGCTTATGTAATTTCCTGTTTTTTCCACTTTTCAAATAAGGTTAATAACTTATTTTTCCTAAATTTTTTAATGCATAATCCTATCAGATGAAGCGTTTTTTCAGAAAAATTCCAATACATATTAGATATATTTTTTCGGTTTATCTGACTGGAATTCTATTCTTTACATTATTTCGCTTTATTCTCTTTTTTACTGAGATCAAACAACTTCAAATACTACCTGATAAATTCAGCCTGATAAGCAAAGCTTTCTTTATGGGTTGGCGTTTTGATACAGTTATTTCAGGATATATATTATTTTTCCCTTTTTTGATGCTGAGTATCATTTCCTTTTTTAAGTTTAATAAAACCAGCATCTACAATATCATACACGCTGTCCTTTTATTATTGTATATAACTGCATTCCTGATATGTGCCATTGATATTCCTTTTTTTAATTATTATTTTTCACGCTTAACGATAGTAGTTTTAAGCTGGATGCAAAATGCAAGTTTTGGGTTTAAAATGATCTTTGAAGAAATGAGTTACCTGATTTATTTCTTTGTTTTTATAGCCGTTTGTATCTTCTTTTATTTATTACTTTCAATTATAAAAAAAAGAATCATTAATGATGTAAACATTAGTGTATCAAATAAAAAAATATGGTTCTATATCCAACAATTTGTATTGTCAATACTGGCATTGTCAATACTATTTCTTGGAATTCGTGGAAGAATCGAAAAGAAGTCACCTATAAAAGTAGGTACTGCCTATTTTTCAAATTATGCTTTTCCCAATCAATTGGGTTTAAATCCTGTATTTACTTTTATTCAGAGTTATATTGATTTCAAAAATCCTGAAAATGAGCATTTGCATTTGATGGAAGATAAAATAGCCATTCAAAATGTAAAGAAATACATGAATTTTGAGCAGGGGAATTTGCCATTTGCAAAAGGAATAAAAGGAAAAGATCAACCAATGAATGCCAATGTTGTGGTGGTAATTATGGAAAGCATGTCGGCTGATAAAATGGGCCATTTCGGAAATTCCAAAAATCTCACACCCTTTCTGGATAGTATTTCAAAAGTCAATTACTGCTTTGAAAACTTCTATTCAGCAGGCATTCATACTTTTAATGGAATATATTCGACATTGTTTTCGTATCCGGCTTTACTCAAGCAACATCCAATGAATGGCACTGTAATTCCTCAATTTACTGGTTTTTCAAATACACTGAAGGAAATTGGATACCAGAGCATTTACATTACAACACACGATGAACAATTCGACAATGTTTCTGGTTTTTTGCATGCCAATGGATTTGATAATATCATTTCTCAAAAAGATTATCCTTCTAAAGAAATATTAAGTACACTCGGAGTTCCGGATCATTATATGTTTGAGTATGCCATTCCGGTTTTGAATAAAATGCACAGTCATCATAAACCATTTTTCGCAGCCTTTATGACTGCCAGCGATCATGGACCTTATATTATACCTGAAGGAATTGATTTCAAGCCAATGCACAAAGCTATACATGAAGGAATTGTTGAATATGCCGATTGGTCTATCCGTCACTTTTTAACTTTGGCCAGCAGGCAAATCTGGTTCGATAATACTATTTTTGTTTTTTTAGCCGATCATGGTTCAGTAGTTGGAAGCAATGCATATGATATGCCGGTTTCCTACAATCATATTCCATTCATAATATACGCACCTAAATTATTGAAATCAGCAAAGACAATTAAAAATCCAGGTGGTCAAATTGATGTTTTCCCAACTATTATGGGTATATTGGGATATCCATATTTAAACAATACCGCTGGTATTGATTTACTGAATGAAAGCCGTCCTTTTATGTATTTTAGTGCCGATGATAAGATCGGCTGTATCAATGATACTTTCTTTTATGTTTACAGGACGAATGGCAAAGAAAGCCTTTATAAATACAAAAATCAGGATACAGAGGATTATTTACTTCAATACAAAGCACTGACAGATAGCATGAAAACTTATTGTTTTTCGATGCTACAAGCCAGTCAGTGGATGATTAGTAATAAAAAGACGGGAAAAATAAAATAATTATGCCTCCCTTCTTTATATTATTGTTCATTAGCGAATTCCAATAACAGCTTTTACAATTTCGAAAGTTTCATCTGATGCAGCTTGCATTGGTTCTGCAATAGTATCAGGCATTCCTGCTGACATTGCAGAAGTGTTTAACAAAGCAATGTATGTTTTTCCGTCTTCTTTTTCATAAACAGAAATTCGGCATGGCATCATTACAGATACTATTCTTTCGTCACTTTTTTCGAGCATTTTACCTGAATATTCAGGTTTACAAATTTCGATGACCTGAACAGCTCTTACTTCTTTACCAGCTTTGGCCAATGATTGCTGAAGATTGTGAACAGCAGGATTCTGCCATTCTTTTTGAATAGCTACTTCAATAAGTTTTTCAACAGTGGTAGCCACATCATAAGGGCTAAGTTGTTCGATAATTAAGCGATTTTCATTCATAATATTGTTTTATTTTTTTTATTTTAACCCTGACAGGGCTTAACACTTACTTAAATACTTGCTTTACCCTGCCACTTTATTGCTTTATATTACTTTATATCAATTACTTATATTATTTTTAATCTTTTTTATAGCAATCAAAACTTAACAAAAAGCTATGAAAAGAACAAAATGTTGTACCTATTGTTATACCTGTTGATATTTTTTGTATATTTGTAAACAATTAAAATTCAATTTATCATGGCAACAATTAAGGTAATTTTAAAAAAAGAAAAGATGGATATTAACGGTGAAGCTCCTCTTTATTTAAGAATCATTAAAGACCGTAAAACAAGTTTCATTTCTCTTGGTTACAAAATTAAAGAAAAAGATTGGAACCCTGCTACATCATCTGTTAAAAAATCCCATCAAAATTCCGCAAGAATTAATAATTACATTTCAACTAAGATTTTGGAAGCACAAAACAATTCATTGGAAAAAGAAACTGAGTCTAAGTATGTACCTGTTAAATCCATCAAGCAAGCTATTTTGGGAAAGAACTCAGCTGATTTTTTTGAGTTTGCAGAAGCATTCAAAGAAAATGCAAAACCCAAAGTTTCGTTAGGTACCTACAACAGATACACAATGGTAATCAATAAGATTAAGACCTTTGTCGATAAGAAATCACTATTACTAAATGAAATCACGCCTCTTTTCCTGGATAAGTTTGAAACTGAATGCCGTGATAAGCTTAAAAACAAGCCAAATACTATTAATACACAATTCAAAGTGATCCGTCGTTTTATAAATCAGGCAGTCTCTGATGAATTAATACCATCTGACAAAAATCCATTTTTAAAACGCAAATATCCCTATGAAAAAACAAACATCGAATTTCTCACAGAATCAGAACTTGCTACGATGGAAAACCTCCAATATCCTGTTAATTCAATTAAATTCCATGTTCGCAATATATTTGTTTTCGCTTGTTATGCAGGTGGTTTACGTGTTGCCGATTTATTACTATTAAACTGGAGCAAGTTTGATGGTGAAAGGCTATTATTAAACACCAAGAAAACCACTGCAACAGTTTCAATTAAGCTACCAACCAAAGCCCTTGAAATCATTCATTTATACAAACCCGAGAAACCAAACATGGCAGATTTAGTGTTCCCATTTTTAAAAGATGTTGATATTTCAACACCTGAAGCACTTTTAAAAGCCCTAAGTATAGCAACTGTTAATATAAATCACACACTCAATCAGATTGCCAAAAATGCAGAATTTACAAAACACTTACACATGCACATGTCACGCCATACATTTGCTACCAGAGCGTTAAAAAAAGGTATGCGAATAGAATACGTTTCTAAGCTATTAGGACACGCTTCAATTAAAACCACTCAGATATACGCTACTATTGTAAACGAAGACCTCGACAATGCTATGGAGCTTTTAAACTAACTAATCATATAAAGGGAGAGCAATCTCCCTTTCTTTAAATTCTCGATATGTAAATATATTCAACACGCTAATATTTAGCGTCATACCTCTCTTACTGACTCCTTTTTTTCCATTCCAGATTTTAGGATAAAATCTGATTTTATACTATATATATAAGGTATTATTTGATCCAAAAGTATATATATATTTTATTATCCTATAATTCAACAACTTAAAACCTGCTAAACAAGATAAATTTGCTTATTAAATATAAAAGTCATATCTTTGTGTTTTAATTAACAAATTCAATTATTTAAAAACATAGTTCTTTAATTTACTAATAAAATTTTAGGTTTAATTTATCAAAAATTTCATTATTCTGTATATCAATAACTTAAAAAGGAAAATGAAGATAAATTTGCTTATTAAAAATAAAAGTCATATCTTTGTGAAACAATTAGGGAATTCAATTAAAAATTTGCATTGTCTGGCTTCTAATTTAAAACTTAAATTTTCTACCAAAATTTATAGTTTTTAAAACACCCCAAACTTTTTATTTACTGATAAATCATATTATATACATAATATAGTACAGGGTGAAATATGTCTAATAATGAAATGAAAAATATTAATAAAGTTCTTTTTCGGTTCATCTTTAAAATAATTATAAATGCATACATTGGGGATGCACTTCAATAAAACTCCATCTAACTATTTTACTAAATTACCCAACGAAATAGAATTTTTTACATCGTAATCAATAAAAATTAAATAAAATGGAAATTATAATTTTACAAAAAGAAGCTTTAAAAGCATTTAAATTGGAAATTATTCAAAACATGAGAGCTATGTTCACTCTCTTAAAGACTCCATCATCAAAAGCAGAATACTTTGGTATCAAAGTTTTTTTAAGCAAACCCCGTTTCAAGTCCTTCGCAAGATAATCTCGTTTTCTCTATTAAAGCTTCAATAATTTCATTGTAGCTTCAAACCACCCTCAACTACTTTTTCTATAATTAATCGCAGGTATGACACCACTGTCCATCCTGGAGGGAAATATTACTATAATTAAAATTTAATCAAAAATTATTTATAATCTTTTAATTTTCAATAACATGAAAACAAAATTAATTAAAAAACAAAAAGAAATCGGTTCAACTTACGAAGGTGAAAAATACCTTACAAACGTTAAAAATACCTATGTCTATAGAGTCCTTTCAGGGAATAGTACGGCTCAAGACATCATTAATGACCAGATGAACCCAAACTGTTATATCTATGGCGAAAACAGCATTATAATCACATACAGCGACCGTATAGGTGGTAAAATTCATAATATATCTTATACCAGTACCCTGAGAAATAAGTATACCTTGGCCAAAAAATTTCATAAAACGTCTTATTCAAAAAAGCGTAATTTTTAAATTGTAATCTTTAAAATTATATATCATGGAACTAATTGTCCTTCAGTCACACGAATTACAAGCTTTTAAACTCGAAATCCTCGACGAAATCAAAGCTTTGATTAACAATCAACCCGCGAAAACTACGAAAGTAGAATACTACGACATCCCGCAAACATGCGAACTTTTAAAAGTATCTAAACGTAGTTTGCAGAATTACAGAGACAAAGGTATTATTGCCTTTTCTCAGATCAACCATAAAATCTTTTTTTCTTCCACCGACATTGAATGTTTTATTGAAAAAACACATAAAAAAACTTTCAACAGAAAATACGCCTGATCCTCCCAATTGGTTTACAGTTTCAGTGATTCCTAAGTTAACCTTCTCATATAATCACTATTCATACACCTAATGACAATACACCCATTGTCAGCTAATGTATAAACATTAGCATAAATAATTAAAAATTTGAAGGCATTGTAAAAACTCATTTTTTTGAGCAGGGTAAATAATGCCTAATTCATAAACAATTAAAACCTTCACTATGAATAGGTTAATAGTGCAAATTATGAAAAATACAATTAAATCGCTGCCAAATATAAATTCGGCACACCAGATAAACATAAATATTAACTTAAAAAAAATAAAAAAAACGAAAGTAGAACACATAACAATTGTTAGTAGTAGCAACATTATTCATGAAGTAAAAGATATCCTACCACAAACTGTTGGACATTTCAAAAAGTTTCAAACTGTAAATTATGTTGAATCTAAAATTAATCATACAAATTTAAAATGTGTGAGTTATTTTGACAAAGATTTAGCTATATTTACTTTGTTTTCAGTTTCTTCAAAGAAAGAAATTCCTTTAACTGTAAATCTCTGTTGTTTTAATGTAAAAGATAAACGAAAAGCGCTTAAAAAAGCAAGAATTATTGCTGATACAATACCTTGTTTATCTCACTTTATAATAAATATAAATCCTGTTTTGGGTAAGTTTTTAATTACTTTTATACTTCCTACTGGTATATTTTCATCACCTAAGAATTTGTTGAAAGCTGATGAAATAAAATTGTATATTTATGATGCTTTAAGAAGTGGATTAAATAAATAATACTATCATTTCTCTATCCTGAATATTCTTAACATCAATATTTTTCATAGTAAATCCCTACCTGACAGTGTATAGGTTAACTGTCTTTTTCCCAAATCCATCCTTTATTTTTCTCATAATCTTACTATTATTATTCAACATACAATAAATAAAAAAATAACAACCCACATACCCATGAAAAAAACAATACTTACCAAAACCGAGCTAATCTATTTTGAACCAGATTTAAAAAAATACAAAACAAATGTAGAAGGCGTTTACATTTACGACGTTAAATTTGGCTGGATTAACACCGCCCAAATCCTCAAAAATCAAAACAAAACCAATAGTGACACCTTTGGCCAGAAAAGCGTTATAATCACCTACAGCGAGCTTATAAACAATAATTTCACTGGATTAATCCTCAACATTGAATATACCAGAGGCCTTAAATGCAAATACACCCTCAATGAAGTCTTGCATCCAGCCTTCGACTCCTACCAGCCCGATTACTATACCCTACACTAACAATTCTCAATTTTCAATTTTCATTTTTTCAATTTTCAATTTTCAATTTTCAATTAACCATTACCCCCTTGCCTTTCTCCTTTTTTTTGCCTACTTTTATAAATATTCAAAATATTAATAATTTAAAACCCCCAATGTGGTTTACATTGAACAAATAAAATGAGTAATACAATTTACAAAAAAGAAACCAAAAACTTTAATAAAGTAAGTAGAGACATTCTGTCTATTTACAAATTAAATACTATCGAAATTGGCTTGTTGACCAGTTTATTAGGTAATAAGGATGATTATGAAGTCCACAAAACTGTCGAACAGAGAAAATCGGGATTAGGTAAGATAACATTTCATAAAGCTTGGATGTCTTTAGAACAAAAACGATTTATTGTAAGAAAACAAGTTTATAAAAATGGTAAAATAAATTATCAATATACGATAAGCTACACGCCTATACCCCTTGATACTCCTGTAATTCAAGACAAAACCAGCAAGCACAATACAGTCAGCAGTAATCCGCAGACAATAAACTGTAACCAAGAAACTATAAACAATGCTCCGCAGCCACAAAACAGCATTCAAGACATAGATAACACTATTCAGTCA
>CAIUKU010000469.1 GCA_903899825.1 uncultured Bacteroidales bacterium
ATCTAATTGTTTTCACATTAAATCATTTTTTATAATTAAAACTAAAAATGGGAGATATCTTAATTAAAGTAGCAACCCTAATGGGTTTAACCATTATAATAGGGTTTTTTATTGCCTTGATAATTAAATTGATAGTACTTATTATACATAGTTCCGGGAATTTAGCAAAGTATGACCGAAATTATTTAAAAGAAATACAAAGGGCAAGAAATATTAAAAAGATGCGTATCAGAAGATTGTATCGAGATACAGCAAATGAAAACGAAATCATCAGAAGTCGTTACGGATCAAGCTACGATGAAATATTCAAATTAAAGAAATCAAAAACCAAATAAATAAACACTGCAATGGGAAATAATTTTTTAAATTTATTTCAGGGAATAGCAACGCTGGTTGCTTCCGATAGCACAATTTTTTTCACAAGAATCGGACTCATCCTGTTAGGACTACTGTTGGTATATTTAGGAAAAAAAGGAGTTTTAGAACCATTGTTAATGATACCTATGGGATTAGGAATGGCAACTATTAATGCTGCAATTTTATTCATGCCTAATGGTGAACAGGGGAATTTGTTTGTAGATCCTTTGATTACAAATCCCAATCAATTAATGGATGTTTTACAGCTTTATTGGTTACAACCTATTTATACCTTTACATTCAGCAATGGCTTGATTGCTTGCTTTGTATTTATGGGTATTGGCGTATTACTTGATGTAGGCTTTTTGCTGCAACGGCCTTTTGTAAGTATGTTTCTAGCTTTATTTGGTGAATTGGGTACTTTCTTAACCATTCCTATTGCAATGGCATTGGGCTTTACTGCCAGAGATGCCGCATCAGTTGCAATGGTTGGAGGTGCTGATGGTCCTATGGTTTTATTTACATCATTAAGTTTATCGAAAGAGCTTTTTGTTCCTATCACTGTGGTTGCTTACCTCTATTTAGGGCTTACATACGGTGGCTATCCATATTTGATTAGGCTAATGGTTCCAAAGCGATTACGGGCCATTAAAATGGAATCTGATATTAAAAACCAAAAACCCATTACATCCAATCAGAAGCTTGCTTTTTCTGTGGTAATTTGTGTTATATTAAGTTTACTTTTCCCTGTAGCTTCTCCTTTATTTTTCTCATTGTTTATTGGTGTTGCTGTCAGGGAATCGGGATTAACTCATATTGCTGATTTCATAAGTGGTCCTTTGTTATATGGGTCAACATTTTTCCTTGGTTTATTATTGGGTATACTCTGTGAAGCTCATTTAATTTTAAATCCTAAAATATTAATGTTGTTGATATTGGGAATTGTTGCATTATTGCTTTCAGGAATTGGAGGAATCCTTGGCGGATATGCCATGTATTTTATTTCCGGGAAAAAATTTAATCCTGTTATTGGAATTGCCGCAGTAAGTTGCGTACCAACCACTGCAAAAGTAGCCCAAAAAGAAGTAAGTAAAGCAAATCCTCAGTCTATTATATTACAACATGCTTTAGGTGCAAATATTTGCGGAGTCATTACAACTGCCATAATTGCAGGTATTTATATTACACTAATACCCATTCTTTTTAAATAATATATTTTTGTAATAATTGACAAATTATTTCTAATTTTGAAAAAAAATATTTGAAATAATTTTAGCCTGAGAATATGCCTGTTATAAGTCATTCAATGCCTTTTGTAGTAGAATTATTGCTTTTACTATTAGTTGCACGTATGTTTGGTGAAATTATGGAACGTATGCATCAACCGGCTATGATTGGTGAAGTTATTGCAGGATTCATTTTAGGACCTTCATTGCTTGGATTTGCTATTTTTACAAACGAGCTCAAAGTTATTTCTGATCTAGGTGTTTTTTTACTGGTTATCCTTGCTGGTTTCGAAATCGACATTGATGAATTAGGAAAATCTATCAGAGGCAGAAATGCTTGGATTGCTTTATTAGGTTTCATTATACCAATGTTAAGTGGTTTATTGATCGGTTTAATTTTCAAATTACCTATTCCTTTAACCATTTTCCTCGCCTTATGTATTTCAATTACAGCATTGCCTGTAAGTATTCGTATATTGATGGATTTGGGAAAGTTAAAGTCAGATATTGGGCAAAAAATCATTTCTGCTGCTATATTTAATGATGTTATATCGCTTTTGGTTCTTGGTGTTATTCTCGATTTTAAAGATGGTGTCAGTAATTATTCCGAATTAAGTTATAAAATTTTATTTACAATAGCTAAAGTATTAGGTTTTATGATTATAATGGTAGTTTCCTATCGTTTATTTCATAAAGCCAAAGAAAAAGTTAGTTTTTTAAACAATCAGTTTGAAAATTTTCTGAGTTTTCTTAAAGGAAAGGAATCATTATTTGCTGTAGTAATGGTATTTGTATTGATTTTTGCAAGTTTATCTGAATTAGTTGGTTTACATTTTGTAATTGGTGCTTTTTTTGGTGCAATATTATTACCTCGCGAGATGATAGGTCTAGATAATTTTCAAAAAGTTCAACAAAATACTTCCAGTATTACAATGGGATTTTTAGCACCCATTTTCTTTACTACAATGGGTGTTCAATTTAATTTACTATCAATAAATAATTTATATTTATTATTCATCGTTATTTTTGCATCTTTTGCGAGTAAAATATTTGGAGGCTATCTTGGAGGTCGACTAGCACTTATGCCAAAACAAGAATCATTTGCACTGGGCATTGGTTTAAATGCCAGAGGAATCATGGAATTGGTAATTGCAAATATTGCTTTGCAAAATGGTTTTATTGATATCTCATTGTTTTCAATTTTAGTGATCATGGGCATTATTACAACCGTAGTTACTCCGTTTTTATTGAAACGTTCCTTCAGGTTAATTGACTTTAAAAAAGCAAAAATATCAATAAATAACTAATTGATTTCTATTTATTTACAATTTTTAATTTAAATACCATCACCCATTGCCTAAAGGGATATATTTTAAATTTATAACCCCAAATTATTTTTATTAATATCCTGCTTGCTTTTTTAAATTACCAGAACTATCTTAAGTTTTTATTTTATTTGTCAATCTTTTCCATTAGAAATCTATAAAAAGCTTCCCCAATCTGATCCCTGATATTGCGGTAAACTTTATTAATTTCTTCAGTATTACCAATTGCATCTGCAGGATCATCAAATCCTATATGTAATTGCTGTTTAATATTACCTAAAAATACCGGACATAGCTTTCTTGCATTATCACAAAGTGTAATTACAAAATCTAATTCATTGTTGAGAAATAAATCAACAGGCTTTGGATAATGCTGGCTTATATCGATATTAATTTCTTTCATCACTTCAACTGCATAAGGATTTACTACTTTTTCAGGACGAATACCTGCTGAAAACACATCCAGCCTTTCATCAAAAGAACGCAACCATCCTTCAGCCATCTGGCTGCGGCAGGAATTTCCGGTACAAATTAACAAAATGCGTATACGCTCAAACTTTTTTTCACACCCATTATGCTTTTTGTTATATACAATCCCCTCATTATTACAGCTGGAACATCCGTTTTTATCATTGCAGTCCATACGCTTACTTTTTATTTGAAAATTTAATTTAATCATTTTTTACAAAATTAAATTTTTTGACAATAAACAGTGGATGTAATTCATAAATTTATGTAAATTTATGCTCTCAAATTTGAAACATTTATATATGAATAATATTTATCTTGAAATTGAAAATATACTCAAACAACATCGCCCTTCTGCATTGTGTTTAATTACTGAAACCAAAGGTTCTACACCGAGAAAGACAGCCTCTAAAATGATAGTTTTTGCAAATTCAGAAATTATTGGAACAGTAGGTGGCGGTGCTATCGAAAAGCAAATAATCGCAGATGCTTTGCAGGTAATTGAAAATAATACCCCCATAAAAAAAATGTATCAGCTCGAAACAGATCTTAATATGCATTGTGGTGGCATGATGGAAGTTTATATTGAACCACTGTTGCAATCAAATAATCTATATATCTTCGGAGCCGGGCATGTTGGAAGAGCATTGGCAAAATTTGCCAAAGACCTCGATTTCAATATTAGTTTTTTCGATTGGCGTGAGATTAATTTTACAGAAGAAGAAATTTCAGATTATCGTTTTATTAAAGGAGATTTTTTTGAAAGCATCGAAAAAACTATTTTTGATGTAAATACTTTTTGTGTAATACTTACACCATCTCATGAATTTGACGAGCAAATACTCAGTATATTAGGTAAAAAGCCTCATGCATATTTAGGGATGATAGGAAGTAAAAGAAAAGTAGAAGTTGCAAAAAAGAATTTGCTGCAATCCGGGATGTATTCCAATGAAGAAATTGCCCGTTTCGATATGCCCATTGGTATTCCGATTTCAGTTGAAACACCCGATGAAATTGCAATTAGTATTCTTGCTAAATTAATTGATGTAAGAAATTCAAAAAATAAATCATGACAACAGTCTCTGACAAAATCTGTTTTATATTAGATAACGAATGGGTTGAATTGGATTTTATGCATACAGCAAGTTTGCGGCCAGTTACAACCTTACTCAATTTTCTGAGAAGTTTACCTAATCATAAAGGTGTAAAAGAAGGTTGTGCCGAAGGTGATTGCGGTGCTTGTACAGTTGTTGTTGCAGAATTGAATACCAATAATCAACTGGAATATAAAGCAATAGATTCCTGCCTTGTTTTTTTGCCAATGATACATGGAAAACAAATAATATGTGTTGAGAATCTGGAACAGCATATCGGTAAAGAAATTCAATTACATCCTGTACAGCAAATGATGGTTGAAAACAATGGCAGCCAGTGTGGTTATTGTACACCCGGTATAGTAATGTCTATTTTCGCCTTGTTTAAAAATCATCAATTGCCTGAAAAAGAAGTTATAGAAGATGCATTGACAGGAAATTTATGCCGTTGTACAGGTTATAAACCTATAATTGATGCTGCTGCAAAAGCATGTATCCATAATGGTAAAGATCATTTCAGCGAAAAACAGGATATAATTACGAAGCAACTTATTGATTTCAAAAAAGAAAACAAAACAATTATACTTAAGCATACTGAGCAATTGTATATGCTTCCTCAAAACCTGAAAGACGCATTAGCATTGAGAAAGCAATATCCAAAAGCAGTCATTATCAGCGGTGCAACCGATACTGCTTTGCGACAGACAAAAAAAGGAGAAATCATTGATCAGATAATTGATTTATCGCAAATTGATGAACTGAAAAGATTCGAAAACACTGATAAATCTATGTTGGTTGGATCATCTCTAACGCTGGAAAAAATTAAAACTGAAGTTCAAAAATCATTTCCTGCATTGTCCAATATTCTAAAAATCTTTGGTTCATTACAAATTCGTAATTTAGCCACCATTGGAGGAAATATCGGATCAGCATCCCCTATTGGTGATACCCTGCCTTTCTTATTTGCATGTAAAGCATTGGTAAAATTGCAAAATGCAGATACTCACCGTACAATACCCATTGAAGACTTTATTTGCGGATACCGTAAAACAATGCTTGCAGCTGATGAATTAATAGTGGCTGTTGAAATTCCATTTATACCAAAAGATGCTATTTTGAAATCCTATAAAGTTTCCAAACGCAAAGATCTTGATATTTCTACAGTGAGTGCATGTTTTAGTTTAAAACTGAACAATGATCATATAGTTAATGATATAATCATCGTCTATGGCGGAATGGCAGCTCAGATAGTCAGAGCCAAACAAACGGAAGCTTTTTTATACAGGAAAAACTGGGAAAGAAATACGATTGAAGCAGCCATGAAAATATTGTACAATGAATTTACACCTATTTCCGATGCACGTTCCGATGCAGAATTTCGCAAATTGGCTTGCAGAAATTTATTGATGAAATTTTGGAATGAGACGGATTGATTATAATTTTTTAAAGTTTTAACATTATAAACTCATCAGATGAATACTGAAAAAAATATAGTTTATCACGACAGTGCCATTAAGCATGTAAGTGGGAGATCCATATACATCAATGATATGGATACTTCTTCAGGTATGCTATACGGAAAAGTGGTTTACAGCCCTCATGCATATGCACATATTCTTTCGTTTAATCTTGAAAAGGCACGTCAATTAAAAGGAGTACATGCCATTTTGAGCTATCGGGATATACCCGGTATCAATCAAATGGGTCCAGTATTTCATGATGAACCATGCCTGGCAGAAGATACTGTGAACTTCATTGGTCAGGCTATTTTTTTGATTGCGGCAGAAACCAAAGAAATTGCTGCTAAAGCAGAAAAGCTGATAGAAATTGATTACGATGTGCATACTCCTGTAACAACGCTGGAAGAAGCCATTGCCAGAAATCAGTTATTATCCACACCTCGCATAATCCATCGTGGAAATGCGGATGCAGCAATGCTACAAGCTAAACATGTATTAAAAGGCAGCTTAAAAACAGGAGCTCAGGAACACTGGTATCTTGAAACCCAAACCAGTCTGTGTATTCCAGATGAAATGAATGAGCTAATGGTTTACAGTTCAACTCAAAACCCAAATGAAACACAAGCCATTGTAGCAGAAGTATTAGGTATACCCAGAAATGAAGTTATTGTAGAAATCAGAAGAATGGGTGGAGCATTCGGGGGAAAAGAAACACAAGGAAATCACACAGCAGCATGGGCTGCATTATTGGCTAAGCATTGCAAACGTCCTGTAAAAATTCATCTTTTCCGTGATGATGATCAGATCATGACTGGTAAACGCCATCGTTTTATTTCTGATTATGAAATAGGTTTTGACGAAGATGGTTTGATAACTGCTTACAAAGTATCCCTAAATGCAGACGCAGGAGCAACCGCCGATCTTTCGATGGCAATTTTGGAAAGAGCGGTTCTGCATGCAGATAATAGTTATTTTATACCAAATATTTCTGTCATTGGTAAAGCATGGATAACAAATTTGCCTTCCAATACAGCTTTCCGTGGATTTGGAGGACCCCAGGGCATTGCAGTTATTGAAAATGCAATTGACAAAATTGCCCGCTTTCTTAGTAAAGATGCAGTAGAAATCAGACACAGAAATTTTTATGGCATCACCGACAGAAATACAACACATTATGAGGAAGAAGTTGAGAACAACCGTTTATTCACCATCTATGATCAAATTATCGTTTCATCGGATTATTTTGAAAGAAGAAATAAAATAAATGAATTTAATTCATGCAATGAGTTTTACAAAAAAGGTATGGCAATCACTCCTGTTAAATTTGGGATTTCATTTACTACTGCTTTTTTAAACCAGGCCGGAGCATTGGTTAATATTTACCAGGACGGAACTGTTTTGGTTAATCATGGTGGTACCGAAATGGGACAAGGCCTGCATACCAAAATGCAACAGATTGCAGCTTCAGAATTGGGTATTTCTCCCGAATATATTAAAGTAAATGCAACCAATACGTCAAAAGTTCCAAATGCTTCTGCTACAGCGGCATCTTCAGGAAGCGATCTCAATGGTATGGCGGTAAAAAATGCCATCGATACTATTAAATTAGGTTTGCTTGAAATAGCAGTTCTTGAATTTAACAATAAGAATTATCCGAATCCCAGTTTAACAAAAGACATTGTTTTTCATGATAATTTTGTTTTCGACAAGCATCATCCTGACCGCATAATTGCTTTTAAAGAACTGATTTTGAAAGCCTATTTTCAGCAAAAAAGCCTCAGTTCTACAGGATATTATAAGACACCAAATATTTTTTTCGACAGAGAAAGTGGTAAAGGCCATCCTTTTCACTATTATGCTTTTGGAATGGCTGTTTCTGAAGTTAAACTTGATATTTTAACCGGGCATCATGAAATACTTCGGGCAGATATTTTGCATGATACAGGAAAATCAATCAATGAAGCTATTGATATAGGACAAATCGAAGGAGGCTTTGTTCAGGGAATAGGTTGGTGTACTACTGAGGAAATTAAATGGGATACAAATGGTAAATTGCTTAATCATTCACCAGATACATATAAAATACCAGCCGTTAGGGATATCCCAGCTGATTTCAGAACTGCTTTGCTGAAAGATGCTCCAAATTATAATACGATCGGACAAAGCAAAGCCGTTGGCGAACCCCCTTTAATGCTTTCATTTTCAGTATGGATGGCCATAAAAGATGCCATTTCAGCTGTAGCAAACCACAAAATTGAACCAGAGTTTTCATTACCCGCAACGAATGAAGTTATTTTAAAATCTATTGAAAAAATTAAGTTATTGGGTTGTTGAGTTATTGGGTTATTAGGTTAATGGGTTATTGGGTTATTAAGTTATTGAATTATTGACTTATTGACTTATTGACTTATTTTTTTATAGGATTAAATTGTTCTCTTATTTTTTTATTTTAATTTTTAATTTTTACTTCCTGATTTATCATTCATTATTCTTATACTGCATATGAAACACAGATTAACTTGTATTTTACTTATTTTCTTTTTTACAACTCAAATATTTGCACAATCTGTAAAAATAAACAATGACAGCCTTACAAATATTTCAAGCAAACCTATCTGGATAGGTAAATCATTTTTGCAGGATCAGCAACACATCTGGACTTCTCCATTTCATATTCAAGCAAAAGACCTTTGTTATTTATTACCGATTGCAGTGATTGCCGGAACTACTATAGTGTATGATGAAGACATCCACAGGAATATTATGCAATTTAAACTAGATCATTCATGGGTTAAAGACCTGAGTCCTGTATTTACCAATGGAGGCGAAATTCCTGTTATTGGAGGTATCAGTGCTGCATTCTATTTAGGGGGTTTGATATTTAAAGATGATAAAGCCATGCAGACAGGCGCCATTGCCGGATATGCACTGGTAAATTCGGCAGTTGTAGTAACTGTATTGAAGATAATAGCAGGCAGACAAAGACCACGGGTGGATGCTACAAATACCTGGCATCCTTTTCCTGAATCCCTGAAACAATTTTCCGGCGATTCACCTGATTTGTATGGGTCTTTCCCTTCTGGTCACAGCATTGCAGCTTTTACGCTGGCTACAGTAATCGCACAGCAATATCATGAAACAAAACTAATTCCAATAATTGCTTACACTTTTGCTACAGGAGTTGCTTTATCCCGCACAACAGAAAATGCCCATTGGTTGTCGGATGTAATGATTGGATCTGCTTTGGGCTATGGCATAGGGAAATATATTGCCAAAAGACATTCACAAACCAAATGGTTTTTATTCCCATCTCAAAGCGGAGGATATTTAACAGTTACAGGGATTTATAGAATTAAATAATGCAAAGAGCCTGATGAGTTTTTAGCTTATGATTTTGAAAAACAATTAAAATTATTTAATTTTTATTTCTTTTTAATCACAAATCTGTTGAGTAATTACAGCCTACTTGAGTAATTTGAAGTGAAAATTTAATTCATTGACGGGTTTACTGGAAAATTAACCCAATGGGAATAATCATCACCCAAACCAAGAACAATTTTATTCCAGATAGTAGCAGGTGCCTCATTAAGTAAAATATTTGTTTCTACCCTTGTTACGATCCAATTATTTTCTCTGAGTTCATCATCCAGTTGTTTAGGGCTCCAACCTGAATAACCAATAAAAAAACGCATATTATTTTTATCTATTTTTTTTGCAGCTATTAATTCCTTAACATCTTCAAGATCACCACCCCAGAAAAGACCTTCATCAATTTTTACACAATTTGTAATTTCTGGAATGGTATGAATGTAGAACAAACTGTCTGTTTTAACAGGTCCACCTAAAAACAAAGGGGCATCAATTTTAGGAAAATCTTTTATCAATTCATTGATATTGATGTATAAAGGTTTATTAAAGACCATTCCGTAGGAGCCTTCCTCATTATGATCTGCCAGTAAAACAACTGAACGCTTAAAATAATAATCATTTGTAAAAGGCTCAGCTATAAGGACTTTACCTCGTGATGGTTTTATTTTATTCGGCTTTATATCTAATATTTTATTTATATCTGTCATTTTATTTTTACTTTATTCAAAATTAGTAATTTTGAAGTTTAAAAACGTAAAAATAGCTACAAAAATTATACCATTTTATGAACATCTTTCCAAATGCTGATAAATACCTGAAATTGAGAGAAAAATATACATTTTTCGTTTATGAATCCTATACTTATTCACTCAAGAATAACATATTATTGGTTGAATTTCAGTTTAACCTGGCTGATAAATTCACTTTTAAACCAAGCATGAGTTTTCCGGCCAAAGATTTTTATCATTGGGAGAATATACCTGAAAAATTAATTCAAAACATTGTTTTTCATATTGGTATGGTTGAATTAGTTAGTTACTGGAAAGCAGCCTGCCCTCCTAAAGTTTTGATTAAACCGCATTGTTTAAATTCAGATCAAATTGAATTTTGGAAAAAAATATATTTTAATGGATTAGGAGAATTTTATTATTTAAATAATATTCCTGCAAATTCTGAAGATTTTATGGAAATAATTGCAGATACAGGAAATAAATTAGAAAAAACTGACATTTTGACAGATGATTCTGTTATTATTCCGATTGGAGGAGGAAAAGATTCAGTGGTTACACTCGAATTCCTGAAAGATGTTAGCAAACAAAATTTAGCTTTAATAATGAATCCCAGGGGAGCAAGCACTGCTACTGCTGAAATTGGTGGTTATTCACGCGAAAATACAATCGAAATCAATAGAAGTATTCATCCTCAGCTATTAGAACTTAACAAATCGGGGTTTCTAAACGGACATACACCTTTTTCGGCATTGCTGGCTTTTGTATGTTTATTGGCAGCTGCATCCACTCATAAAAGGAACATTGCATTGTCCAATGAATCAAGTGCCAATGAAGCTACTGTTGAAAACACCACTGTTAATCATCAGTATTCAAAATCCTATGATTTCGAAAATGATTTCAGAAATTATGTGGACAGCTATATTTCCTCAAGCTTTAATTATTTCAGTTTTTTACGCCCTTTAAGTGAATTGCAAATTGCAAGCCTTTTTGCAAAACACCCAAAGTATTTCACCAGCTTTAAAAGTTGCAATGCTGGAAGTAAAACAGATAGCTGGTGTTGCAATTGCCCTAAATGTCTGTTTGCCTTTATTATACTTTCTCCATTTATCAAAAGAAAAACAATGATTTCAATATTCGGTAAAGATTTGTTGGCCGATGAAACAATGATGTTTTATTTTGAACAGTTAACAGGCATCGAAAGCGTTAAGCCTTTTGAATGTGTCGGTACTGTGGACGAAGTGAATATTGCGGTGAATATGATTCTAAAGCAAATCCCTCAAAATGATATACCTTTGTTGCTAAAATATTATCAAACCTTACCAATTTATATGCAATACCAACAACTTGATTTACGCTCATTTTTATGTAATTATGAGAATGTACATTTTCTTGAAACGAAATTTGAAAATACTTTAAAACAACATTTAGGATAGAAAGGATAAAGGTTAAAGGTTAAAGAATAAAGGTTAAAGGTTAAAGGTTAAAGAATAAAGGTTAATGGATAAAGGTTAAGGATAAAGGTTAAGGATAAAGGTAAAAAACTATACAAACTTGCTATGAACGAAAACGTATTAAACAATATTATAAGTAATAAAAAAGTACTGATCCTTGGTTTTGGAAAAGAAGGTCGTTCGACTTATCAGTTTTTAAGAAAATATTTCCCTGATCAACTGTTTTACATTGCTGATCAAGACAAAAATTTATCCGAAAAATATCATTTTCAATCCATTGATAAAATTGCACTTGTACTGGGTAATGCATATATGGATAAGCTTACAGAATATGATTTGATTATCAAAACCCCGGGGATTTCGTTAAAAAATATGGAAACAGCTCAATTAAAAAGCCTTTCAATTACCTCTCAAACAGATTTATTTTTGCATGTTTTTTCAAAGCAGATAATCGGAATTACAGGTACCAAAGGCAAAACGACTACCAGCAGTCTGATATATCACATTTTAAAATCTTATACTGATAATGTTCTCCTTGTTGGAAATATGGGTTTCCCTCCTTTTGATCAGGTATTGGATGTTGATAACGAAACATTTATTGTATTTGAAATGTCATCCCATCAATTAGAAAATTGCAGTATCTCTCCTCATTTTTCTGTATTGTTAAATTTATTCCAGGAGCACCTTGATCATTACCAGACTTATATGGATTACCAACTGGCAAAGTTTAATATAGCAAAGTTTCAACAAAAGGATGATTACTTTATTTGTAATGCTGATAATGAAGAAATTAACGAAATATTAAGCAATATTCAATTACCCGGAAAAATGATAAGTTTTTCATTGTTAAAGGAGGTAAAGATTGGATGTTTTTTAAAAGAAAATACAATTTATTGCAATGATGGTAAAACTTCAAAGCCATTTTATGATACGAGATCAATAAGAAATCTGAAAGGCAATCATAATTTGCTGAATATTATGGCTGCTATCAGTGTATGTAAATTGATTGGTGTTCCGGAGGATAAAATTGTTGAGTGCATTGGAAGTTTTAAAGGACTGGAACACAGGATAGAATATATAGGAAACATCAATGGAATTGAGTTTTACAATGATTCAATATCTACCATTCCTGAAGCAACTATAGCAGCTGTTATAGCCCTTGAAAATACAAATACATTGTTGCTGGGTGGTTTCGACAGAGGTATTGATTATCGGAATCTAGCAGCATTTCTGGTAAAATCAGGAGTTAAAAACCTAATTTTTATCGGAGAAGCAGGAAAACGCATCTTCGCTGAAGTGAATAAATTAAAATGTAAAAATAAACAATGCTTTGAAGTAATGAGTTTTGATAAGGCAGTAGAAATTGCAATTCAAAAAACCGCAAAAGGAAAAATCTGTTTATTGTCACCTGCTGCTGCCAGCTATGATATGTTTAAAAATTTTGAAGAAAGAGGAAAACGATTTAAGGAATTGGTAAGTGTCGTAAAAAAAAAGTAAAAAGTAAAAAGTAAAAGTAAAAAGTAAAAGTAAAAAGTAAAAAGTAAAATAATTAGTTTATAGAAGTTTAGCAGTTTTTTTATATTTACTTTGAAACTGTCTGAAATTATTAATCCTTTTTTATTAGGAAGTATATTTAGTTAGAAATATTTACTTTTTATAATTCTCGTGTATTATGAAAGTAATCTTATTTTTATTTTTCTCACCTATTTTTTAACCTAAATAAATGTCGATAATTAATATGACTCATAACATGAGTCAAAGTTAAGCAAAGGTTGAATTAAAATATACATAGATTTTACATCGAAATTTGTAATTTTCGCACTACCTTTGCAGTAAAATAATTTATTTATGCGTAAGGTCAGATCGCAAACCAAAATCATAGCCACCATTGGGCCGGCATGTTCCAGCAGAGAAGTTTTATTCCAAATGATAGAAGAAGGCGTAGATGTTTTCCGTCTCAATTTTTCACATTCCAATCAGGCTGAACATCAGATAATCATCAATACCATCAACGAGCTCAACAAAGAACTCAACTTAAATATAGCGATACTGGCAGACCTGCAGGGGCCCAAGCTCAGGATAGGAGAAGTTGAAAACAATGCCATCGAACTGACTGATGGTGAATTCATCAACTTTGTGACTACAAAATGTGTGGGCAACAAGGAACAGTTGTACATGAGTTATGCCGAATTTCCGATGGATGTTAAGATTGGAGATAAAGTATTAATTGACGATGGAAAAATTCAACTTGAGGTGATAGATACCAATCGCAAAGATACAGTTAAAGCACGAATAATTTACGGAGGTCCGCTTTCATCACGCAAAGGGGTAAATTTACCCAATACCAGAATTTCACTCCCCAGCATGACAGATGAAGATGTAGCCAATGCTGAATTTGCCATCGAAAACAAGGTGGACTGGATTGCACTTTCTTTTGTAAGAAGCGCATTTGATGTTAAAATATTAAAAGACCTGATTCAACGAAAAAAAGGAACCGCCAGCGTCATTGCAAAAATAGAAAAACCAGATGCCCTCGATGACCTTGAAAACATCATTGAAATTGCAGATGCCATCATGGTAGCCCGAGGAGACCTGGGTGTTGAAGTTCCTTTCGACAGGGTTCCCCTTATTCAGAAAAAAATTGTAAATGCATGTATTAGTAAAGCCAAACCGGTTATCATTGCCACTCAAATGATGGAAAGCATGATTACCAACTTCCGCCCTACCCGTGCCGAAGCCAATGATGTTGCAAATGCCGTGCTGGATGGTGCCGATGCTTTGATGCTGAGTGCAGAAACTTCAGTTGGAAAATTCCCAGCCATTACCATCCGCAGTATGCAAAAAATCATCGACTGGACCGAAAATAATGGCTTTCCTTACAATAAAAAGCATGCACCTCAGGTAATGACAGAAAGGTTTCTGGCAAATTCCATCTGTTACCAGGCCTGTAAAATTGCTCATCAGACTACTGCTAAAGCCATCATTACCTTTACCCATTCAGGCTATACTGCTTACAAAATATCCAGTCACCGCCCCGAAGCGGATATATTTGCATTCACCAACAATAAAATATTACTTAGAAAAATGGCATTGGTTTGGGGAGTAAGGGCATTTTACTGCGAAGATTTTGAAGGTATGGATGAAGCCATCACCTATTCTCAGCATCTATTGAAAGAAAAACATCTGATTTCCAATGGCAATATCGTTGTCAACATTGGAAGTACACCCCTGAGTGAAAAAGGAGTTACCAATATGTTGAAACTGGGAGTGGTTCAGTAATAAATTAATAATATTATTTTAATACAGCAAGAATTGAATATAGAATTTGTTAGAATACATCACTGCTTTTAGTTAACAAAAATAACTTAATGATTTAAAAATTGTTATATTCCTCATCAAAACATTAAATTATCATTGATTTTTTAGTATTAAGATTTAAAAAATATTCTTTATGAAAACATTTATACTCCAGGTTTTAATTCTGATGTTCTCTTATTGTTCATTGATAGCAGACGTAACTACCGTTTCAGCCGTCCATACTACTTCTTCAACCTTAATTTCAAAAAACCAGCGATTATCATCACCTGGTTTGCCATTCACCTATCCGGTTATTTCAGACAGCTATCCTGAAAATCAAGATGTATTAAACACCAACGTTGTTAATTTAATCAGATTACATGTCAGTACTACGGCGAACACATACAGTGATGAGATGATTGTAAATTTTAACAGCTCTGCTACTCCTGCTCAGGGTGTTGTCAAATGGTTTTCGATGTTTGCAGATGCACCCTCTTTGTATTCGGTGAAAAATGGTATTAATTATACTATTAATACCCTGGTGGCAGTTAGCGAAAATTTAATTGTTCCTGTTAGTTTTATAGCCGGAGTAAATGGTAGTTATACAATCTCAGCGGGAGAATTAAATAGTTTTACAACCACTACCTATATCTATTTAAAAGATTTAAAAACCAACTATATTCAGGCATTGAATCAAAATGCAAGCTATACTTTTACCGGGCTCACAACGGATAATTATGCCCGGTTTCAACTGATCTTTGCGTTAGCACCCTGCGGGTGGCTGGGAAACAATTCAACTGACTGGTCCAATGCAGCTAACTGGGTGAATGGTTTACAACCCACTATATCAGACAATATCATACTGAATGCATGGGCTGCCAATCAGCCACATATTACTGCAAACGCTACTTCACCTTCTATATGTAATAATCTGCACATAAACACCGGTGCCAGTTTATGTATAGATGCCGGCAAAGCATTAACTGTAAATGGTACAATAAGCAACAATGCAGGCAATAGTGGATTGATTCTCAAATCAGATGCAACTGCTAATGCATCTATCATCCATAATTCCACCAATGTTAATGCAACAGTAGAAAGATATATTGCCAAAGATAATTCCTGGCATTTCATGGCTTCGCCTGTTGCAAATCAGGTTATTAAACCCAATTTTGCACCAGTCATTTCAGATCTGACTTTCGATTTCTATAAATGGGATGAAACAACTCCTATTACAGGATTACCCTGGATAAACATCAGAGATGTTAATGGAAATTACACACCTGGTTTTGATAATTTTGAAACAGCAAGAGGTTATTTAGTAGCATATAGCAATGCCTATAATGGCAATGCTATTCATATTTTTAATGGTATTTTAAATAGTGGAAACCAAACAATTCCTGTAACTTTTGGTATAAACAATTATAATCTGATTGGCAATCCATTTCCCTCAGCTATGGATTGGTCGAATACAAACCTGCAATCAAATGTATCTTCAACCTTGGGTTTTAATCCACCCATCTGGATATGGAATCAATCAGCCGGTAATTATGGTGTATTTGCAAACGGAAGTGGAGGAACCAATTCAGTGACCAATGTAATAGCCCCTCATCAGGCATTCTTTGTTCTTGCAATTGCTAATGCTTCCTTGAGTTTTCCAAATTCAGCAAGAATACATCCCGGTAATCAAAACTTTTTAAAAACTACTTATTCAAATTTATTAAAATTGCATGTAAATTCTACAATAAATACATACAGTGATGAAATGATTGTAAATTTTGACAGCACAGCTAGCCCTGATCAGGGTGTTATAAAATGGTTCTCTATGATCCCTGAAGCTCCATCACTGTTCTCAGTTAAAAACGGCAATAAATATTCAATCAATACCCTGGCTGCATTAACTGATAATTTAATGGTTACAGTTGGTTTTATGGCAGGAGTAAATGCTACTTTTACCATAAATGCAACTGAACTGAATAGCTTCGAAAATACAACAACTATTTATTTAAAAGATTTAAAAACAAACACTACTACTGATTTTAGTCAAAATTCATCCTACACATTTTCAGCAGTTACAACTGATAGTGTAAATCGTTTTCAATTACAATTTAAGCTGTCTCCTGCAGGAATTATAAAGAATGATATTCAGTCTGCAAGCATATATTCGAATGAGCATACTGTTTATATTAACACTGCAGAGCCTGTTCAAGAGGTCATCATTTATAATTCATTGGGGCAAATCATCAAAACTATCAAAAGCACAGGCTGTAACCATATAATAAATATGAAAGAAAATCAATCAGGTTGTTACATTGTAAAAGTTGTATGTGCTAAAAATGTATATTCCGAAAAAGTTATAATAAAGTAAGGACAACTGATTTTACCTATTTCTTTTGATTCACCATCGTTTTCAAACTATCAATATACAATTTAACATCAGTCCGTTTTGGGATTAAACTTTTAATGCCCATTCCGCTATCTTTTTTGAAAAAATATATTATTACCAGCGAATTAAATAAATAAGATATACTGGAAATAATACCGGCACCATAAAATCCCCAAATCGGAATGGCCCAGAAACTCAATATGATGGTGAGCATTAATGCAACGGAAGATGCAGTAAATTCAATGTAAAACTTACCCGTTCCGGAAAAATAATGACCAATAAGTAATGAAAAATTCCAGAAAATCACACCTGGAGCCAGGCATAACATGATATAATTAATATTCACAAAATCTTTCCCGAAAATAAAACTGTAAAATTCTGAAGGAAGCAAAACCATGGGTATAATAATAATAATACTTATCAATACACTGATTTTGGTCAAGCTGGTAGTAAGTTGCTGAGCGTATTTTTTATCAGTTGAGTTGGCAATCCGGGCATATTGCACCATGGCCATACTGCCACTTACCATCCATACTGCTTCTGCTAATGAAACGCCATTTGAATAAATTCCTAAATGATCATCACCCTTATATTTAGTAAGCAGATAATAACTTAAACGGGCATTTAACAAGCCAGTAATGTGAGCCATTTGATTTAAAAACCCTATACTAAACATTGCATAAAGCGTTGTTTTCCAGTTTTCTTTTTGTGAAACAGCCAGGCTTCTTCTATTTCTTAAAAAGAGAATACTGATAAGAAAACTAAAAAAATAAGCCAGATACAATGCATAAAAATAAGAAGATATATTTACTTCTTTAGCAAAAACAAAAAAGAAAACCAAAGCTGCAAGGGTAATAACAGGTTGGACTAAATTCACCCAATTAGATGCATTGATCTTTTCTTTTCCCAATAAAATATTGGAATTAATGGCAGCAAAAGAATTAATCAGTGAAAGTAAACAGATATGCCCGACAAAATCATGATTTACAATATCTGAAATATAGAGAATTAAATAAAAGACAATGGATGTAATGATACTCCATATATAGGAAAGGGAAATCAAATGACTTATTTTATAACGAGGTGCAAGATACACCAGGGTAGCGCCACCAGCAATGTTCACAAAAATAAGGATAAAAGAAATGGTAGTCAATACGATTGATTGCTCTCCTTTGCCAATAGTACCCAAATACCGCGAAACAAAAACAGCAATCAGTAAATTGCAAATTGCCGAAGCCAATTTAATTGAAAAAGTATTAAAGATTTTACCTACCACTAATTTTGATGTATTATATTTTTATAAATATTCAAAAATGACTTACCAACATTTTCAAAACTATAGCGGGATGCAAATTCAGTAAGTTTAAGCGAATCAAAATCCAAATGATGCTCTATCATTGCATTCATAGCATCAACTAAGGCAGCATTATCATTAGGAGTTATAAAAATGCCATGTTCATCTGATAATTCATTTACCAAACCTCCGCATCTGCTGGCAATTACAGGGATACCACATGCCAATGCCTCTGCAATAACTACCGAAAACGATTCATAATTACTAAACATCAACAAACAATCTGAATTTTGTAATGATAACACAATTTCTTCTGTTTTTTGAGGACCATTAAAATAAACAAAAGACTGATAAATATGCAAATCTTTGGCTAACTGTATATAAGGTGATGCATCACCGTCTCCTACTATATATAACTCAAAATCATTTCGTATCAATGATAACTGGTTGACTGCCTTTAAAATCCCGCTCACATTCTTTTGTGTATCATCTAACGAAGAAATGTGGATAAATCTTGTCTTATTGTTTTGAATTTTTTCCGGATTAGGTTTAAAAATATGAAGATCCACCACATTATTGATAATTTCATAGTTCCCTTTTATATGACAGCTGACCATAGCTTTTTGTAAATCAGCTGAAACCACAGTAATCTTTTTGGCTTTCCAGGCTGCAATTCTTGATAAAAAGATTTGAAAAAAACCCGGTGTATTAGGATCATCAGGCATATATGCCGTCCAGTGTTCGGTTAATACAAACGGAATTTTGAATTTAACATTCATCAACAATGCGATCCAGGAAACCGGGTATAGAATGTTTGCGTGAACAATATCCGGCCGGCCAAATTGTTTAATCATATAATGATAGCCATCAAGATAGGCTTTCAGGTAATAAAGAAACTTTATGAATCCTCCCAGCAAAAAAATCTTTGTATATTTACGACTTATATAAATTCTTACTATTTGAATTGAATTTTCTTTTTTACAATCGAATTCATATCGTTTCCCTGAAACGCTATCAGAAAAAACTGCATGAATCAGCATTACATTACAATACAAAGCAACAGCATTTGCATGTTTCTCTACAAAATTCCCCAAAAAAGGATGTACTTTATTGGGGAACCATGATGAAATAAACAATATGCGTAGCTTTTGCTGATTCATTTTCGGAATAATTATTAGCAAACCTACATATTTTTTTTGATTCCATCATGAATATTGTTTAAATTTTGTGTAGGTTTGCCATTTACAATGGGAAACAGACTTTTAATAATAGATAATTACGATTCTTTTACTTACAACCTTGTTCAAATGATTGAGCAATGCGGTGTGAATGATTATTCTATTGTGAAAAACGACTACATCAGTCTTGCCGAAGCCGGCAATTATGATCGTTTCATATTTTCTCCGGGCCCTGGAATCCCCTCAGAAGCCGGCAAACTATGTGACCTAATCAGTCATTTTGCTTCAGGTAAAAAAATGCTGGGAATTTGTCTGGGACACCAGGCCATTGCTGAATGTTTTGGAGCCAAACTGATTCAAATGGGAAAAGTAATGCATGGAATTGCGGCAGAAACAACTATCATTGATAAAGAAAACAATCCGCTTTTTGCCGGTTTACCAATTCGTTTCATAACAGGGCGTTACCATTCCTGGGTGGTGAGTCGTGAAAACTTTCCGAAAGAGTTGGAAATTACAGCTATTGATAATCAGCAAAATATTATGGGAATTCAACACAAAAAATTTGATATACAAGGCTTACAGTTTCATCCTGAATCATTTATTACACAAGGAGGAGCTCATATAATTAAAAATTGGTTATTGAGTTAATAATTTCATATAGTGTGATTGGATAATATGTTTTATAATTCTCCATTTTAATACATTTAATACTCAAAAATATACATACTTAACTTAAAAATAAAATCAATGATTTTTTTTTTATAATTCTATGAATTAACATTTTACAAAATAAATAACTAAAATAACCTAATAAC
>CAIUKU010000470.1 GCA_903899825.1 uncultured Bacteroidales bacterium
TATACTTTATCGGACAAACCAAATGATACAATAACAAACTTTTATTATGTCGCTTAAAAATATGCTCATTCATTTTGCAAATATACCAAATTTGCCCACACACACCCCGAGGCAAAGCCTCGAGGAATTCTTTAGATTAAAACCGTATGTAGAATTCCAGCCACCAGCTCCTAATGCTGTAAAGCCAGATTCATTGCTTGCATAATTATTCGGAGTATACCAATGCAAAGTACCTACTTCTTTCAGTTTGCCACCAGAAACATTGTCACCACCCAGGTATGCTGAAAGGGCTGCAAATTCATTATCATCAGGCACATGCCATCCTAAAGGACAAACTTTTCTGTCGTCTTCAATAACATACCAATTGTACAATTTTCCATAAACAGCTGAAATTGTTGTACTCCAGTCATAATTAGAATAAGCAGCTATATTGTTTTCATTTGAATTATTGACGTTAACCAATAAAATATTATCTCCGTTTGTAAAATGTGTTACTTTTAAATTTTGCTTCATCCAGATTTGATTGCCTATTTTAACGGTATCGTAAAAATTACCATCAATATCTACAACAGGATAATTTAATGGACTATTTTGAAACGTGATGGTATTGCCATATTTAGTCCCTGAATTACCCGTTGCATAGGCTCTGACATAATATGTTGCATTTGGGGTTAATCCGGTTATGGTACTTACAAATATATTTGTTGAGGATGTATCAATGGTTTTAGCATCATTAATTGTAGGGTATTGATTTGTACTCCAGCAAACACCTTTAGCTAATACAGCAGCTCCGGTAAGAGAATGAACTTCACCTCCACCAATACATTGCTGAGAAGTGATTGAACTGATATTAGCAGTATTTACGGCAAATCCAATTGAATCCATTAAACATCTCACACTTAAACCTGCTGATTTACTGATTAAACTATAGATATAGGTAGGACAACTCGTATTGAAAAGAATGGCATCAGTATGATCGTACAAGGTTGAAGTCCAGAAATAATCATAATAACCAAGCCCTCCAAATATTCTGATATTATCACTGCCACTTGAACAATACCCGGCAGGTAAAGAAGTAAAACCAGTTTCATTGCTTGCTCCTGTATAATTTATCCAGTGATTGTTGGTTGTTTCTCTCAGCATAACACAATTATTATTTCCGGTATAATTTAACAATGCAGTTATATCTTCCTTATCCGGAACTAACCAACCTAAAGGACAGATATTATTATTTTTTACAGCACTATAGTTATATAACATACCATAAACCGGAATTTTATTCAAATCATTATTAAAACAACATGACAATCCATTCTTAAAGTCAACCCAAGTGGCATTGTCAACAACAAATGGAATAGGATTTCCATCTCTGTATTTTTTAGTTTTTAAATTTTCAGCCATCCAGGTCTGAGTCCCAAAACTAACTACAGTATAATTATTATTATCAGCATCTGTACATGGAATAAAGCGAAACAATATGGTTTTACTTGCTGTTGGGACATCAACTACGATTGTACTATAATTAGCTGAAATTCCTTTAAAAAGCAATCGGTCACCAGTTGTGTATAGCATATCAACCACTGCATTTGTTGCTTTTTCTTCATTTTGCTTGATTGACTTGATTTCGCTTCCAAGATAGGATAATTTAGTTTCAGACTGGTTTTCAGACAGGCTGACAAGTTTCTGTGAAAAGGCAAAATTATCGCCAATAATCTGAATAAAATAGATACCTTGTTTTAATCCAGTAAGCTGATATTTTTGAATACCTTTAATACTAAAAGTACTCGTCTTTGTCACAAAACTCCCATTAACACTATAAATGAAGAAGTGAATATTTCCTGTTTCTTTTGCAAAAAAAGAAATTTCAGCCTGTCCCTGCATAGGATTTGGATATACCTTTAGATTTTCATTATTTTGAATGATATCATGAATGCCTATTATTCCATAAAGATGCAAAATATCCATACCACTCATTTTAAGTGAAGTTCCCTGTGTCAGGTTTTCAACTTTTACACTGTCCACAGTAGTAGCTGCACCAATCCCCGAAAAACTTATCAGGTAATCTTGTGAATAAGATTTAAGTATTCCAAAAATTAAA
>CAIUKU010000471.1 GCA_903899825.1 uncultured Bacteroidales bacterium
GAAAATAATGAGCCCGGTCAGGATTAATAAAAGGCCTAAATATAAGGGCGCTTTGCTGTTATTCATTTCAAGGGCTTTTTTATAATTCAGATAAACAGATTTATAGGTTGAAATGCCATAAATTTTGATATTACTTCCTGTATTTAATTCATGCTGCTCTTTTCTTGAGATAAATATAAATACCGGATTTCCAAAATTAGTAAAAGTCTCAAAACTGTTTTGATCGAAATAACCGATCAGGTCATCGTAAATGATGAAATTATTGTTATAATTCTGAATTTGTACTATATAACTATATATATCAGGGCCTCTGTATCTTTTATGAACTTCCAGCTGGCGATTGATTAAATTAGCTTTGATTTCAATCAGTCCGCTTTCTGAATATGCTCCGTTTTCGCTGAAATATATCAATAAAAAGGCAATACCAATAATCATTATAAAACCTCCTCTGGATAATTCTTTGGTTTTGATAAATAAATTCAGATACTTAAGCCACATTATGAGGTCTCTTTTTAGCAACAGTAGATATTAAACCGTATGCATTAATCATTAATTACCCTGTAAGTGTTAACAAAAATACAACTTATTTCCAAGTTCTGGCTAATTACGAATCAAATACTTGAAAAACTTATGAACATTTATAGCTTGCTTGTTATGATAAATCAATCATTTGATTTCACGGTTACCAGTAAATTGCTTTCAAATAGGGCGGAAGGAGAGATTACGATTTCATTCAATGGAATGTTCTTCCCGTAACGTTCTGTCATTTTAGCCTTTACGGCTTCATTGCTGAGGTCGAAATCTTTTAATTGCTGCAGCTTTCCTATTTCAATTCCGGTGGATCTCTGATAGGCTTTCCATATTAATTCTGAACAATATATTTTATCATCCGACCATTCGAAACATAGGTCATAGTTCTTTCCCATCCATTGTTCACAATTTTGTTTGATTTTCAGTATCGTTTCAGAAGTTAAAATCTGATTTGCATTTTTCAGTCTTTTGATAACGTAATGTCCGCCCTGGCCTTTTGCTATCCATTTTTCAAGCAAGGTCCGTTTTACCGGCTGAACAGCTTCATAAACATAAAAAACACCTTCATCTTTAAATATCAAACCACAGTGGGAATATACCGATTTACTGGCCAGTTGTATGGCCTTGCTTTGTCTGGATAAGGAAGTTTGAAAAATCAAATCTGCATCTTTCAGGATATTATTGTGAGTAAGTTGCTTAACTTCATATTGAGCATTTTTAATTTTTTGTTGGGGATCGTAATATTTTCGTTTGTAAAAATAAGCACTGAATGCAATGATGACAAGCAATCCAAGTATCATTATCTTTTTTTTCATACTGTTCTCTTTTTTATTGGATCTGGTTTATTCTATAACGATAGATGAATATTTTTATTGAATAATTTATTTAAAAAAACAAACTCTAAGCTTTCCTGATAATTAAATACGTCGCATTCTTTGTATCTTATTGGGATACTTTGTGGTAAAAATAAAGTATAAAAGAAGAGAACCGCTGATTTTTACGCAGACAGTCACTGAGACAGAGAAGTTGTTATGCTGCATTTGGAAATTGCTGCGATGCGTATGGAATCCAATGCTCTGCAATTAGAAATTGCTGATTTGCAGTTGGAAATGGACACTGTGTAGTTGAAAATAGCTGATTTGCAGTTAGTAACCGATACTGTTATAATGGAAAGGCTGATTTTACCAGTCGTCTTTAACAATTTTCTTTGCTTTCATCGTCACTTTCAATGCATCTATCAGTCTGCAGATTTCGGTATCGATGATTTTCAGGTATTCATCCCATAAAGGGGAGTAGCCTTGTTTGGTTTTGTCCAGCCAGTTTTCGACAGGATATCTTGATTTATCTTTCAGGTTGAAATTCGAAAAATTATACCTGTATTTATTGTCTTTAAACTGTAGCAAAAAAGTATATTCCACCAAACCTGTTTTAACAATATTCCCGTCATTGTCTTTAAAATACAACTGAATACGGTGGATGCCTTCTAATTCGCCATTTACTGCATCCCTGCGACGGGTAACATCCGCTGCATTTTTATAGTTGGCATTTAGCCATTCAATGGCCCTAACGTACAATTCGTATTTGGTACCGGTCTCATTGACAGCACTTTTGTATGTTACCATTTTAGTCGTTGAATCAACAGGAATACGGTCTCTGATTGAATCCTGTGCATTGAGCTGACTGTAAAAAATAATCCCCAAAAATAAGATAGCTGATTTTATAATATTCATTATATATTTTTAATTATGGTGAATAAAGCTGCAAAATTACATTTTTTTATAACAATTATCCTGCCAAACTATTTGAATTTCCAACTTCAGTCTTCTTTCTTCCATCTTCCATCTTCCATCTCCCAACTTCTGTCTTCTGTCTTCCAACTTCCGTCTTCCGTCTTCCGTCTTCCAACTTCCAACTTCCAACTTTTTACTTTATCCTTTAACCTTCACACTTCATCCTTCCTCTTCTTTCATCAAATACCTATACTTATTGTAAAGGAAAGAAATAACCAATAAAAGTAAACCCAGCAGTACAAAGACGATGGTTTTGGATATCGTGTCCATATCTGAAATATCATAAGCGAAAAGTTTAAGCAGGGTAAGGGCAAACAATACAATCGCTCCGATACGGATATGTTTTTTCTTTTTCCATATTCCCAGTATGATCATCAGCAAAGCGTAAACACCCCATAAGATACTTAATCCCAGTTTGTACGATTGAGAAGAATGCATAATATCCATGCAGTTGATAAGTTCGCTGCTGCCAATCCAGACGATGGAGATATACAGCAATCCGTCAAATGCAATATTTAATTTCAAACCTGATTCTTTCATGAAATTCTGTTTGATACTCCTGTAAATGCTTAGTATCATGAATGCAACAAATACATATGAAATATATCTCAGTCCAATGTTAAATGCACTGCTTTGATAAGCTGACGTAAGGCTTTGGTTCAGATAGCTGTCTCTGAGTTCTCCCAGTGTATACAGTCCTTCTCCCATGAAATACAACAATACTAAAGTACTTAACAACAAATTTACCAGCCCCAGACTTGCATTCCTGATTTTTTTAATATTTACAAACGACAAAACCGTAAAAAAGAAAAGTGAATAATTGATCAGCCAGATAGATTTAAATTTCAACACATCCTCATTCGGTTGCTGACCGCTGGCAGAGAATGTTTTTTGAAAACTTGTCAGCGAATCGTGATAAATCTGATTAAAATAAGCCGCTATTTCCATTCTGAAAGCAGTATAAATAACAATTATCAGTATACCCGGAATGGCTATCTGAAAGAATGTGTGGTATGCTTTTTTTGGAAAGTCCGGGGCTGTATATTTTTTGCTGAGATTCAAGATATTGATAAATGCAAAAGCTGCGATAAACAGCATTGAACTCAGAAAACCAATGTTTAAAAATGGAATAAACCGCAAACCGGATGTTTCCGGATAATAATGATTATAAAAAATCGCCCAGTCATAGGCTATGCCAATAAATGCCAGCAACATCAAAGGGTAGGAGAGTTTTTCGTAAAATGTCACTTGTCTGCTTCTTCCAATCCAGAACAGCAATAATGCTTCGCCTGCCCATAACAATGTTACCCAGTTGCCATCATGCTGTACCGGAATGGCAATGGTAATAAAAACCAGGGCAAGACCTGCAATAAGAAAAAATAAATTGCGGTCGGCAAGTTTTTGTTTGTAGATGAGGATACAAATGATCAGATGTATCAGGGCATTGCCCAATGTAAACAATCCCAGCAATTCTTTCCCCATGGTATTTGTATGTAAAATACTGTAGCCTGTTCCAAAAAATATAAAAGAGTTGGCCAGTAAGAGGACAATGTCTTCTTTCTGAAATATTTCTTTTTGAAGCAATTTGTATGTCAGTAAGATTGCATAAAAGCAAGCGAAGAAAATGGCCAGGAAACTCAATGCAAGGACAAAATGTTCATTCATTTGATATTTCGATTCGTACCACGAAAGGAAAATCAGCCAGCTCAGGAAAAAGGAAGAATAATAAAGGGGTTTCCAGTATTTTTTAAATGCAATAAGTAATATCCCGATATTGATGATTGACATATAGGAAAATAAAATCAATACATTTCCTGATCCGTCACTCAATAAAAAAGGGACTGCATACGCACCGACCAGACCGATGTGTGCGATCACCTGTTTATCGTATTTTATAGCAGCCAGAACCGTAAATCCTGTAAACAGTACCATCAATGCAAATGCTATTCCCTGTGGAAACAGGGCGTAAAAGCCATAAGCCGCGTAGGTAATAAAAAACAATATTGCCATGGCACCACTCACCAAAACAGTACTGTAATTTTCGTAATTTTTCTTGAGTTTAATTCCAACGCCCAGCAATCCCAATCCCATCAAATAACCTAAAATAATTCTCATTACCGGACTGATGAGTTGATGTTCTATGGAATATTTCGCACCTATCGCCACACCAATCACGGTAATGATGATACCGATTTTATTGATTAGGTTTTCGCCTATAAATTTCTCCAGGTCTGATTTTTGCCCGGGCGTTTTTGAATATGTGGGAGCTGAATACTGAGGTTTAAGTACAAAGGGTTCCAAAACAGGTATTTCTTTTACGGTAGTCGGTTCGGGATTATTCTTTAGTGTTTCCGGTTTTGTAGAAATCTCCTCAGTATGCATTGCCTGCTTTTCTGCAATTGTCGCTTTTAGCTGCATCTCATTCAGTGTCCTGATGGCAGTTTGCAGATCACTGATTTCTTTTGAAAATTCGGTTTGTTTATTCAGAAGCCTTTCCAGTTTCTCATTCAGCTGTTGTATATTGTAATTATTATCTGTCATGCGATGATGGATTTTATTTTTATTGTTAATCCGGTGATTTACTATTTATTGCAAAATATTTTTTTTTAATTTATAAGTCATGATATTAATTATCTCGTTCCTACAGGCAATGTCATTAAGTTAAGGGATATTCTCCGTAGGAGATCAATATCCATAGAAATCTTGGGTTTGATATGATATTTCCCGTAGGGAATTAACATTATATCATTATTTTCTTTATTGTATTCGGGTTTATGTCCTATTGACAATTTTAAAATTGAATTTATTTTTTTCTATTGATATAAATGCCCTAACGGGCAAATTACAATTCGATTTATATTTTAAGTCCAAGTTTAATTCTGAAATATTTATTATATATTGGATCTAAATTATTAGATAATTCCCTGATTCCATGTATATAATCTGTTATAAAAATAAATTCATGTTTCATTACTGGTATTTTTATTCCAATTCCAATTGATGGGCCGAAGTTTAATCCTGATATTCCTGCATTTTCATTAAATTCAGAATTTACCAAACTCATTTGCATGTTCTGATTCAAATAAATATGTTTTGTTCCTTTCATTTGGGTTCGTAATATTAAATCAATGAAACCGCCTGCTTCTAAAAATATTTTTATTTTTCTTCCAAAATTAATTCTGGTTTTCAGAGGTATGGAAAGACTATTTATATAATAGTTTACATCGGTTGAATTACTATAATGTCCATTGTATATGTATTTTTTAAGTTGGCAGGTA
>CAIUKU010000472.1 GCA_903899825.1 uncultured Bacteroidales bacterium
TCAACATAGAAACCATTTTTAATAAACATCTTTGATGATGGTATATTTTCAACATTTACCTCTGATTCAATATAATTACATCCATTCCTCTTTGCCTGTATTTCAATTTCTAATATAAGTGAACTTCCAATTCCCATACCATAAAATGCTGGATCAATGCATATTAAACTAATAAATGCTAAGTGGTTATATGTATCGTTCATGTAAAAAGCAGTTATTCCAACAATTTTGCTATTCTTGATAAAATAGAAATGAAATGCTTTGTCTGAAAGTTTTTTTGCATAACTTTCCAAATTAACTTTTCGTGAAATTGGATATGGTAAAAAATAAGAATCAACTCTTTTCAAAAATTCTAAAATTCTTTCTTCTGAAAGTTTTTTTTTTTGTATCTTCATGATTTTAAAACTTAAAGAATTTCATATTTATCCAACATATTATTTACTTCATCAATAGAATTAAACATTATAACATCCAATATTGAAAGCCAAGGTATAAATTCATTTCTAAATTGGTGATATTCGGTTAATACAGGGTTCAAAAACTTCAATTCAATATTATTTTTCGCAAATTGATCTTTATTATACAATTCCTGTCCTCCAATAGAATTATAATATTCAGTAGCCCCAATTATTTTACAAATCGTTAAAACTTTATCTTGTGCTTTTAAATCATTATTTTTCTTAATTTCGGAGGATAAAACAAATTCAGTATTAAGTTGAAGATATTCAGAAATTTTAATAATACTATTTGTTATAAATAATGCAAGGTTATCTGAGTCAAATTTTATTATATCTGAAATTAGTGGAAATACATAATTAAAATATGGTGATTTTCGATAAGCTTGTATTATAGTTTGTAATACTTTTTCTTTATATGCTCCAACTTGAATTTCATTTATTTTTTTAAACGGACTAGCAGCTTGCATAGGAACATTAATCATAAATGTATTTCCATTCAATAATATTCTATTTCTATTAATCCATCCTCCTTTTATAAAATTCACATCATCATAAATAACATATTTTTCTACTGCTTTTATTAATTGAAAATAACCAATATATGGCAAGAAGTAAGGTTGCATTATACCTAGTTTCATTTCTCTTTTTTTAAAATTAAACAAATTCTCACAATATCTAATTTGCTCAATTCTACATATATAGGTAAACAGAGCACCTGTTTTGCAACTTTTGTTGCTATTTGCAAATTTTCAGATGTTGCAGTTGGTAACTCATGATAAGGCTCAAAATCACTTATTAATGGATAAAAATACTTTCGTGCAAAAATATTATTTTCCTTTAGTTTTTCATACAATTCATCACGGTTCATTCCATAAACCTTATCATCAATTAGTATTGGGAAATAAGAATAACTATGTATAACATTTTCTATATCTGACAAAAAATGAATTCCATCGATATCTTTTAATAATTCACGATAATTCTCGGTAATTGTTTTTCTTATTGCAAAAAAACCATCAATATACTTTAATTGAAGTAAGCCATAAGCTGCTTGTACTTCATTAAGTTTTGCATTAATTCCAGGCTCTTCTACAACTAATTCTCCTCGAAATCCAAAGTTTTTTAAGTTATCAATATGATGTTTCATCTCTTCCGAATGGCAAATTATTGCTCCACCTTCAATTGTACTATATACTTTTGTTGCGTGAAAACTCAAAATGGATAAATCACCTGAATTTAAGACTGAAACTCCATTCATTTTTACTCCAAAAGCATGTGCCGCATCATATATTACTTTCAATCCGTATTTATCTGCTATTTGTTGAATTTCATACATTTTACAGGGATTTCCATACACATGTACCGGCATAATTGCAGTAGTTTTATCAGTAATGGCTGCTTCAATTTTAGTAGGATCCAGATTCAGGTATTCTGGTTCTATATCTACAAATACTGGTGTAATCTTGTTCCACCATAAGGAGTGAGTAGTAGCTACAAAACTAAAAGGTGTAGTAATTACTTCACCTGTAATATTAAGGGCTTGTAAAGCTGAAATTAAAGCCAAAGTACCATTTGAAAACAATGAAATATATTTAACTCCCAGATATTCAGCCAATTCTTTTTCAAGTTGCTGATGTAATGGTCCATTATTAGTTAACCATTTATTATTCCATATTTGTTCTAAATAGGGTATAAATTCATTTAATGGAGGAAGATATGGTTGAGTAACTGTTATCCTTTTATATTCCATTTGTTTATATATTTTTTTTGTAAGTTTTTATTGCCATTTCTTTGATTTCTTTATACTCAGGCAATTTTATAGTTTCGTAAATTACGATAGCCATTAATATTCCTATTAAAAATTGTATTATGATAGTAATCGAAACTGGCAAATTAAGAAATGTTAAACTCCACATAACACCAGACACACAAATTGACACAAAAAAAGCTGGAAATATGTCTTTAATTTGTAACCAAGTTGAATAACCTATAAGATTTGAAGAATAGAAACTATTTAACAGAAAGGAGATTAAGGAGATAATTACACTTCCTACCAGCATAAAGGCTATACCATAATAAATACCAATAATAATTGGTATAATTGCAATTATTTTTTTTATAATTTCGAGTTTAAGAAATAGATCTGAACGACCTTTTACTTGTAAAATGTTCAAATTAATTGCATGTAATGGGTAAAGCATACCTGCAAAACATATAATTTGTAAAAAGGAAACTGCAGGTAACCACTTAATTCCAATTAATAAAATGATAAGGGGTTTTGCCACCGCAGCTAATCCTAACATGAAAGCAAAAGTAATTAACATTGTAGTTTTTACAATACGTCTATATGCGAGTCTTAATCGATCTGTTTCATCTTGAATTGTACTTAAAATAGGATAACTAACACGCTGTACAACTGATGTAAGATTACTTGAAAACATATTATTAAATTGTTCTGCACGCGTATATTGTCCCAATTGTGATGCTGTATAAAATTTCCCAATTATAATATAATATATATTTCGATATATAGTATCAATAAGACCTGAAACAAGCAACTTCCATCCGAAACCAAATAGTTCTTTAAAACTTTGAATTGAGAATTCTTTTGCTGGACGCCACCTATTGAAAACCCAAAGAAATAATGTATTCAAGGTTTGTTTAAGAATTTGTTGACATACCAAACTCCAAATACCAAATTTTAAAAAAGCCATAAAAACACCAATTATACCACTTATAATAGATGATATTAATGATATTTTTGTTTGAGTTTTAAAATCAATAGCTTTAATTAATATAGTTCTTTGAACTATGGAGATAGCATTAATAATTAAGACTAGACCTAAAACCCTTGTAACATTTATTAAAATTGGTTCTTTAAAAAAAAAACTAATAAATGGAGCAGCAAAGAAAAGAATAATATATAAAGCAAAACCAAGTATCAGATTAAAATAAAACACTGTATTATAA
>CAIUKU010000473.1 GCA_903899825.1 uncultured Bacteroidales bacterium
AATTTTGACATTATTAAAAGAGACTGAATCATTACTTTATATTAACTTCATTATAACTTAATAATGACTTAACATCATCCACCTTTATTTAATTTAATTTTACAATATAATTAATTAGCATTTAATAATCAGTAAATTTAATATTATAATATCAAAAAAATAATCAAATGAAACGAGCCATGTGAAAATATTCACACACACGTGAATGATTATTTTGGCGAAACGAAGTTCACAAACACATTAAATAATAATTAAACATATGAGTAATTCCATTTGTACAAATAAATAATTTTTAAAAATAAACATATGAAATCAAATTTTCAAAAACTCTTATTTATTGCCATCCTTTCTTTACTACCCTTAGTAACAATTTCTCAAACCATTTCAATAGGTTCTGATACAGCTGTAGTTGGAGAAAATATTTTAATACCTTTATCAACAAATGGCTTATTGAATATAGGTTCGATGGATATTAAAATAACTTATGACAGTACAGTACTCATCTTTTTGAAAGATACATTATTAAGTCCAGATGCAAGCGGCACATTGATGAGTATAACCTCTGGAAATGGCGTTTACAAACAAATAAATATTTCATGGCTTACACCAGGTTCTAGCGGTGTTAATATAGCAAACGGGAATTTTATGTCTTTTAAATTTAATTATTTGGGAGGGAGTAGCAGTTTAAACTTTAATCAGATTTTTTGTGAAGTTTTGGATTATAATTCAAATCTTATCTCGGTTTTATATAACAATGGTTTTGTAAGTCCAAGTGCCGGGGCTAATATATCAACATGGAACGGGAATGACAATTGGTCATCTCTTACAAACTGGAGCAATGGAATTCCGGGATTAGCCACTTCTGCCATTGTTAATTCAGGGAATCTCGAAATAAACAATATTGGGGAATGCAATAATCTAACAATCAACAATGGTGCAACTGTATATATTTTACCTAATAAATCACTGACTGTTAACGGAACATTTAATAACAATGGTAATATTATTGTAAAATCTGATACCAGTGGTTCAGGTTCTTTCATTAATTATGGAAGTATAAATGGTAACGGCAATATTACTATTGAAAAATATCTTAGAAAATCAAACCCTAATGATTATAGCTTAATCACAAGCCCGATCCTTAATGCAAATATCTCCTCTTCAATATTTAACAATACTAGTTTTCAGTTATTTAACGAAACAACGCAAAACTGGCAAAACTTGTTAGCAAATAGTGTTTTACAACAAGGGAAAGGCTATTTAATAAATTCTACATCAGATAAAAAAATCACATTTTCAGATTCTACTATTGCAAATTCAAACATTAGTTTTAATAATCTAACAATTAGCAATACTACAGGTTCAATGATTCCAAATGGTTTTAACCTTATAGGAAATCCTTTTGCTTCAGCAGTTGACTGGGAGAATTCAAACTGGACAAAAACGAACATTGATGCGTCCATCTATACTTTTGATGGAATAAATTATGTATCATGGAATGGCGAAATTGGTTCATTTACCAATGGAATTATTCCATCTTTGCAGGGCTTTTTTGTAAAAGTAAATGCAAACAATCCTGTATTGATAATGCCTGATACAGCCCGTATTCATAATAATCAGGCTTTCTATAAAAGTTCTGATAAAAATATCAATGATTTACTGATTATTAAAGCAAACGGAAATAACTATCATGATGTAGCTTACATTAACTTCAACACGAATGCCAGTGCACAATTTGATCATAATTACGATGCGTATAAATTATTTGGAATTAACGATGCACCGCAGGTTTTTGCTACGATACCTTCTACAAATATTAATCTTTCTATCAATGTTTTAGATAGCATTAAATCCGATTTATCGATTCCAATCGGATTTAAAGTTGGTGTTACTGGATTTTATTCATTGGATTTTGATAACCAAACAAGTTTTTCACCAACAGTTAAAATGTATCTGGAAGATACCAAGACCAGCACCATAACTAATCTGAGAAACACACAGGTATATACATTTATGGCTGATCCAGCAGATAATCCTGACAGATTTAAGCTTGATTTTTACATGCCAACCATATCTATAGACGAATCAACTAATAATGATGCAATTATCTATTCATTCAATAAACAGATATTTATTGAATATAAAGAAAAAGCAGAAAATTCAAAAATCAAGATTTACAATTTATTAGGACAAATCGTTAAAGAAATCCAAATAAATGGCAATCAATCCTATATTATAAATGCTTCTGAATTAAGCGGCAATTATATCATTCAATTAATTAGCAAAAAAGCAATTATTACTAAGAAAATAAACTTATAACAATCATTTACTGACATTTTTGATTCTTTAAGTCTAGTTTTTTGTTTTTGTCTGGGAGGAAAAGGTTTCCTCCCTTTTTATTTAATTATTCCTTAAAATAACGATAACACTGCTTCCACAATAATCTTTTACTTTTGTAAATAAAATGAATCTATTTCTTGTAGTTATAGCAGCTCTTTTCTCAATAATGAACCCTTTAGGAACTGTTCCGGTTTTTGTAGGTTTGACCAAAGAAAAAACAAAAAAAGAAATTTTCAGCATTGCTTTTTACACTGCCTTAAATGTTTTTATCATACTTTTAATTTCTTTCTTTTTAGGAAAATATCTGCTTATTTTCTTTGGAATAAGTATACAGTCTCTTAAAATTGCAGGAGGGATGATTATTATAACTTCCGGGTTTGCTCTGCTTACCGGTTCATTTACCAAGCACAAAGGGATGAAAAAATCGGTTAAAGAGGATGCTTTTACCCGATCGGATATTACATTAACCCCACTGGCAATTCCAATGTTGGCCGGACCCGGAACAATTTCGTTGCTGATAACCTATAACCAGCAGTATAATAACTTAATTGAAATACTAATATTAACAGCTGCAATGTTTTCAATTTCTTTAATAACTTTCTTTATTCTAAGGAGTTCTAATATTATCGTAAAGTACCTGGGTGCATCCGGTTTGAATGCTTTATCCAGAATAATTGGCTTTATAACCTGAGTTCGGGTTAAGCAACTAATAGCAATTGTTTTTCGAATTGCTCAATAAGCTTAGGATTAGTTTCTTGTATATCCATCTTGATGGATGGCTTTTTAGGGAAGAATGAATATGCAGCAATTGCACCCATGATA
>CAIUKU010000474.1 GCA_903899825.1 uncultured Bacteroidales bacterium
AAAGGTAATGTGGCAAAAAATGGTTGGTGATTTTATCTAAAAATAATATTATATTGCGCCGATAAACTGAAGAGGAAATAGGCTCTGCTGAGGAGCAACCTATCAGAAATAAGTTTATGGATGTACAGTAAAAAATGGGGTAGTTTTTTCTACTCCATTTTTATTTTTACTGGTATCCCTTATGTCTTAGAAAACCTATTTTTCTTCATTTCTGAAGTGAATATACCATTGAATAAAAGCTTTTCTGTGTTTAATGCTTAAGCCTCTATGAATAGATAGATTGTCTTTTAGATGACCAAAAAAAGATTCTAAACCATTTGTGCTTTTTGGTATTTGAGGATTATCAAGATAATGAAACATATCAGAAAAAGCATTTATAAGCATTCTCCTTGCTTTACGCAAGAAAACATGCATATATCTCCCATCTGCCAGACTTCTTTCTGTAATAAACGCTTTATACTTTAAATCCCAATCGTACAAATCTCTGAGCCATTTATATTTTTGTTCGAGCGTACTTATTTGGCTTATTCTTTTTACTATTTTGAGAAGTTCTTGGCCAGCTTGCGACTTAGGATTTTTAGTTAACCAAATTGAACATTGTCTTTCTACATGCACGACACATCGTTGTATCACAATACTTTTCTTGTATACTATTTTAATCGATTTTAGTATTGATCTATGTCCATCGCAAGTAATGCTTTCTATTTGAAAACCAACAGAAATAAGATTACGAAAATCTTCGACTATCTCTTGAGTTTGCTCATCATTGGTAATCCTGTACAAAATAGTATTTTTAATATCATTATCCCGATATACAACCAAACAAATATCATTACTAAAATAAGTACCATCAATAATTAGATGAACATTTTCTCTGTGATTTACAACATGAATAGGTACTTTATCAAGATATTTGTTAAAAATATCTTGAAGATTACGTTTGCTATGACCTGATAAATCTGAAAGATAATCAAGTGTCTGATGATCAATTATCCATCGCTTAAACCAGACTAATCTATTTGAAAAGGATACCTGGGGATTGCTCGATGTAAAAAATATTCCACAATTTTTACATTTAAAACGTCTTTTATTATTTCTTTTTCCCCATTTAATAACGTCTAAACTACCACATGCCCAACATCGTTTTTTCTTAGTATTTTTCATATAAAAAAAGTTTATTGAAACGAATTTCAATAAACTTTTCTATATATCAATATTAATAGTTATTTTAGAAGTTTCTACCAACCATTTTTTGCTATTATACCTTTATTTATGAAAACTCTTTTTCGGTTTACTGATTTGTTAATTTTACAGTCTGATTTTAGCCGTGTTTTTCTTTGTAAATGTTTTTTTATTAATGCTGGTTTTTGTTTAAATGGTTAGCTTCCAGCATCACAATAGCAATAAAAAACAATTTATAAGCTCACTTCACTTCTACCGCTTACTTTATCAATATGGCAGGCATCTGCCTTTATGATAAAAGTTTCGTTGACTACCATGCTATCATTGATTTCTCCGACAAAGCGGAAACTTTCCTGTGAGTTGGCAATTTTTGACTGGTAATTATCATCCAGGACCGGATACCAGTGATTTTCGATAAATGGATTTCCATAAATAAATCTCAGGGTGTCGGAAGTAGAAAGCCTGATGGTATAAAAATCAGTCAAAGAATCTCCTGTTACAGTAATACCAATCGTTCTGAATTCCTGGGTGCAGGCAACTTCATCTTTATGATTGCAGGATAAAATCAATACTGTTAGAAAACTTAAGAAAAAAATATTCAGTTTATTCATTTCAAATCTGTATTAATTGTTTTTGACGATCAAATTTTATACCAAAGTGATTAATAAATTAGTCTATTTGTAAATGGTATTGTATCATTTTTTAAAAAGGGAAACCTGTTTACAAACATATGAAACGAGGCATGTGAAAATATTCACTCACACTAGGATGATTATTTTGGTGAAACGAAGTTCACGAACACATTAAATAATAATTAAACCTGTGAGTAATTCCATAGGCGAAATTAGAATAGAATTAATAATTATAACAAACATAACAATAACCATTTCAGCTTTTTAATAAAATATAAACAGATGAAATAAAACGGATAAGCCTAAAGGTCTCCAGAACCTGTTAGGCTTATTTTTAGTATGTTAGTTATTTTTAAGTAATTAAAAATTAAAGACAAAAGTTATGGAAAAACAATTAGAATTTATTAAATTTAGTTCAGTTTAATATAAAAAGGCTGTCTTAATCTTTTCAGACAGCCTTTTTAAATATATGATATTGTGATAGTTAATATAAGTTTTTTGATCAATGGATTTGAAAACTATTTATTACATCATCTAACATTACATCGCAAAATCGCAAAATCACAAAATCACAAAATCCCCAATTTATTTAATCCCCAGTGCTTCAACACCCTGATCAAAAATAATATCCTGTGGAATATTTGCATTTTTAAGTTTTGCAATATCATCCTGTAATTCTTTACGGATATTACTATTGGCTTCCAGGTATTTTGTTGCACCCTCATAATCACCGTCACCTTCAAATTGGATTACTTTAGCAGACCAATCGTTCATGGCTTTTTTTGTTTTTTCCATGTCCACTTTATAGGAGCCGTCTGCATTGCGGCTAAAAGCACCTGCATCTTCAAAATAATTGAAACACATCATATTGGCTTTACCATGAGAATAAGCTGCACCAAAACGAACAGAACGGATAATACCAGCCATAAAAGTTACATAGCTGTCTTCAACCGTAACATCGTTTAACTGACCCATTTCAATCAATTTTGTTACGATAAATAATCCAAGAATATCTGCTTTAGCTTCTTCAAAGCTGGCATATTTTTCTTTGAGTGCTTCTTTTACAGTTCCTTTTTTAGTAATCGTATTTTTTATTCCCAAACCATGGGCTACTTCATGAAACATTACATTGGAGAAAAAAGCATTGAAAGTGATGTTTTTTTGTTGCGATTTATCTATCAATGCATTGGCAATTGGAGTCAGGATTTTATCAAACTTAGCCTGCATAGCATTTTTTAGTTGCAATCTTCTGCTTCCTTTTTTCAATTGAACTTTTTCATCATTGGGCAGATTGATGGCAATGGTTTTACCACCTGCATTGGAATGTCCGGCATAATAAACAATATCATACGCATTTAAATCGCTGTTGGAACCTGGGATTTCTTTTTTGTATTTGGCATCACAAGGCAATTGTTTTTGTAATTCAGGTAACATAGCCGAAAACTTTTCAAGTTTTTTGCTCCAGTCTTTATCTTTTATCAAAACGGCTCCTTCGTATGCCGTTTTGTAACCATATAATTCATCTTCATAGTTTTCAATAGGCCCCACTACAAAATCAATTCCATTGGTTTTCATATCCATCCATGCCATATCACTGGCAAAATAATCATCAGTTAATAAGGCTTTTGATCGCAATCCGAAATATTTTTTCAAACCCGGATCTTCAGCCAATTCAGCTGCTTTTAGTAATAAATCTGATGCTTTTTTAATCAAATCTTTAAAGGCATCATGGAACCATACTATTTTCAGTGATTTGTCTTCGTTGCGTTGAATGAGTGTATACTGATTTGTTTTATTTTTATCTTTAAATTGCTCAAATTCTTCCTTTGTCATGTCTTTAGGGTAGAAATTAGCACCTTTTGGTTTTTCACCAAAAGCAGGCATAAATGATTTGTTATCACCCAATCGTTCCCATGGACCATAATTGATCAATGCAAATTGTTTTAGATCTGGATCGCTGATGGTGTCGAGGAAAGCAGATTTTTCGCCTATGGTTTGCATCCAGAACAAATCATCCATAATCTTAGCAATATCAATTAATACGGGTAGTAATTGTTTTTCCTTTTCCGTCAGTTTACTAAGGTCGGTTGTAAGTTTAACGGTAGCAAATTGTGCAAGTTTTTCTTTCATGATATTAGTTGAATCGCCATTATTCATAGCATTTTGTTTTTGTTTAGGATTACATGCTGATACTGCTATAATAAGCAATGCCATTGCAATCGGATAGCATAATTTTTTCATCTGTTTATATTTTATTAAATTACTGTAATGGTTATTGTTATGTTTGTTAAATTTATTAATTTTGTTCAAATTTCGCCGATGGAACTCGCCAAATAAACATCCTTGTGTGTATGAATATTTTCACATGGCTCGTTTCATTTGTTTGTTTTTTAATTTATTGATTATTTTTAAAAAAAGCCTTATTAATTCGAATGAAGATGCGAAGTTAATAATTATTTTCCGGATGAATTACAATATAATTTCAAAACTTTCAGCTGGCAATATTAAAATTTAATTTTTAAGAAAACTGATAAATAAACATTCAAAAGCTTTCGTATAATTGATATATTTGCAGTATAAAATTATTTACACAACGTTGCTATGCTTTTTGAAAATAATATAATCGATATCAAACAAATACCAACTCAGGAAAACCTTGTTTTTGATTCTTTAAAACCGGCTTACAAAACGATATTAATTATAAACTGGACAGTTTTCTTTATAATATCAGCTTTATTACCTTTAACAATAGAACCTTTATTCGAAATTCATCTACTCAGCTGGTGGCTTATCATTTATTATACAATCGTCTTAAGTTCATATATTTGTATGTTAACTGTCACTCAGAGGGGTTTCCCTTTAAAAGGCTATGCATTGCGCGAACATGATATAGTTTACAAAACCGGTTTAATTTATCGAAAAAATACTACGATACCCTTTAATAGAATACAACATATTGAAATTCGCCAGAGCATGATAGCCAGAATGTTAGGAATATCAAAACTCAAAATATTTACTGCCGGTGGACAAGGAAGCGGTCTCTTTATTCATGGCCTATCTCCTGAAACTGCTCAACAATTAAAGGACTTTCTGAGTAAAACGGCCAATCAATATGAGTAATCCGGATTTCAGCATACCTCAGCGGCAATCGCCCAAAGGAATTTTACTTTTTTTTGGATTAACATTCAAAAAAATAGTTAAAACGATCTGGCCGGTATTTGTATTAATAATTTTAAAATCAAGTTCGCTTAACAATCAGAAACAAGCTGTTTTTTATGCTATCATTGCACTTTTCTTTATCATACTTATTGTAAATGCTATCCTATCCTATCTGAATTACTATTTCTATATAAAAAACGAAGAGTTGGTTGTTGAAAAAGGGTATTTAAAAAAAATCAAAATTAGCATTCCGTTGGATCGAATTCAAACCATCAATACCCATCAAAACTTTATACAGCAATTATTGCATGTAGTTGCACTGGAAATTGATACTGCCGGAACTTCCCAACAGGAATTGAAATTTCATGCACTCACCAAAGAAGTTGCTGAAGCATTACAGCTTAAATTATCAGTATTTTCTTCTCATCGGTCTGTTGTATCAAATGATACTGAAAATTCTTATATATCAGATAAAAAAACGATACTTCAAATAAGTACAACTGATTTAATAAAAGTAGGTATCAGCGAAAATCACTTAAAAAGCCTGTTGCTTATCTATTTATTTGTGAACGGCATTTACCAGCAATTGCATGATTTTTTTAAAACAGCACTAGATACTGCTTCTGAACAAGCCGGAGGTTTTCTTGAAAAATCAGGAATGTTGTTTATTACTTTCTTAGCAATCTTCTTTTTAGGGATGCTCATTGTATTTTCTGTCCTTTTGGTGATTCTTCAATATTTCGATCTTAATTTTTCGCGTCAGGATGGAGCGTTTGTACTTAAATCGGGATTGCTGAATAAAAAAGACATCGTAATTCCCTATTCAAAAATCCAGCTTATATCCTGGGAAACCAATCCTATCCGTAAATGGATGAATTTTGTATCGGTTTATATTACCCAGGCTTCCAATAGTCAGGTAAAGAAGAAACAGGCGATTATAATTCCCGGATGTAGCAATCTTCATCTTCAGAATATACTGTCTGAAATTTTCCCTGATACCGACACAAGTGAATGGACAAAGCATAACTCTCATCCTATGTATTTTATACGTTTGTGGATTTTTAGGATTTTCATAATCAGCATTCCTTTGCTTATTTTTATGTATTCCTATTGGCAAACCTATATAGCTATATTGGTCTGGATTTTTGTAAGTGCTTTTTTAAGTTATCTGTCTTACCAAAAACGTTATTTTAAAATAAATCCGCAAATCCTACACACTGCAAAAGGAACCATAGAACAGGAGTTTTCTCTGTTTTTTAATTATAAAATTCAAACGATACAATTCAAACAAAACTTTTTCCAGAGACGCCGAAAATTGGCATCTATAGCTATTTTTATATCAGGTGGAAAAAGAATCAGGATTCCCTATATTCAAGAAGAATTAGCCGGAGAATTGTACAATTATCTTTTGTATTGCACTGAATCTGGCCATAAAAAATGGATGTAAACTTAAAGAAATGACAATAAAAAACATCCGAAATATAGGAATTCTGGCCCACGCCGACGCCGGAAAAACCACTGTCACTGAACAGTTTTTATTTGTCAGCGGCACAAGCAAGAAACTGGGAAGTGTAGACAATGGCACCACTCAAACCGACAGCCTGAATGTTGAAAAAGAAAGAGGCATTTCAGTACGTTCATCCAATACTTCATTTGAGTGGGAAGGCGTCCGGATTAATCTGATCGACACACCGGGCCACGTTGATTTTTCTGCCGATGTAGAACGCAATCTCAGGGTTATGGATGCTGCCATTTTAGTTGTTTCTGCGGTTGAAGGCATACAGGCTCATACCGAAACTTTATGGTCTGCTTTAAAATCCAATAGCATCCCTTGCATAATTTTCATCAATAAAATTGACCGCATGGGAGCCAATACTGAAAATGTAATCAGGGAGATATATAAAGAATTAACAAAACAAGGTATTTTATTGCAACAAACTTTCGATGAAGGAGGTAATAACGCTAGTGTTATTTCTGACTGGAATGCAGTAAATATTAATGAAAAAATAGTCGAAACCATTGCTTCAACAGATGATAGCTTACTCGAAAAATACATCAATGGAACAGCCATTGGTTTTGAAGAAGCAAATCAGTTTTTAGTAAAAGCGGTTCATCGCTGTGAATTGTATCCGGTTCTGATGGGATCTGCTAAAAACGGTATCGGTATCGAAGAATTGTTAACGGCTGTAAATCTTTACTTTCCGTATCCTGAAGGTGAAACTGAAAATGAACTTTCAGCTTTGGTGTACCGTATTGAATACGATAAAACGATAGGCAAAATATCTCATGTCAGGATTTTTGAAGGAAGTATTGCCAACAGAGCGCTTGTAAACAATAGCAGTCGGAATCTACAGGAAAAAGTCAACCGTATCCGTAAGCAAGTCAAGGGGAAATATGAAGATGTTGCCCTGGCTGGTGCTGGCGATGTAGTTGGAATCTGCGGATTCAGTAATGCGCAGAGCGGTGATGTTCTCGGGAAATTTTCAGATTTAATTCCTGCCGGCATCTGTTTACGCATGCCTTTATTGACGGTTCAGCTAAAAGCTGTGAATGATAAAGATTATGCTGCATTAGCTGCTGCATTACAGGAATTATGTACCGAAGACCCTTCCCTTGATTTCCAGTGGCTTAAAGAAGAAAAAGAATTACATGTAAAAATCATGGGCTGGATACAAATTGAAGTTCTGGAAAGAATGATCGAAGATCGTTTTCAGATCAGGGCTAAGTTTGAGAACCCGACTGTGATTTATAAAGAAACACCTTCAACCACGGCCGAGGGTTATGTCAGATACTGGATGCCAAAACCTTGCTGGGCTATTTTAAAATTCCGGATTGAACCTGGTGAAAGAAGCAGTGGTGTGAAATATGAGAGTAAAATAGGGGTGAACGATGTACTGCAAAAATATCAGAACGAAGTAGAAAGAACGATACAAGTTGCACTTCAACAAGGCATTAAAGGCTGGGAAGTGACGGATATTAAAATTACACTCATAGAAGGTGAAGACCATGAAATGCATACCCATCCGGGCGATTTTGTAGTAGCGACACCCATGGGCATTATGGATGGTCTGGTCAACAGTGGTACTTGCTTGCTCGAACCCATGATCTCATTTAAAATTTCGGCAAGTGATGATTTATTGGGTAATATCACCAGCGATATTACCCAAATGCGTGGTAATTTTGAAAGTCCGGTAATGGAAAACGGAAGGTTTATGCTATGCGGGATATTGCCATTGGCAACATCCCTCGATTACCCTGTAAAACTCAGTTCCCGTTCAGGAGGTAAAGCGAAAATTGCTACACAGTTTCATAGTTACCGGGAATGCAGCGATGATGAAGGTGTAATAAGAGATTTTAAAGGAATCAGTCCGCTGGATACCGCTAAATATATTTTAAAAGCCCGGAAAGCATTGCAATAAAGACTGATTGCTCTTTATTATTGGATAATCAATCTGCGAGATTGAAAAGTATTTGATTTTGAATCTGTAACTTTGATAATATAGAGTCCTTTATTGTATTTCGAAAGATCAATACTTAAGTCTGTATTTACTTCCTTATTTTGATAAATCATACTTCCCTGTAAATTATAAATACTGACATTTACTGCATTCTTTGAGTTGGTTCGTACATCAAATTTGCCATCAGAAGGATTGGGATAAATCGAAATGCCTGATTGCTCAGCTGAAATATCAATTACATTCGTAATTATCAGATCAGAGAGAGACCTTGGTAAAATCATAAAACCATTATTGAATGGAGGGGTTGCTGTAAGCGAATATTGTGATTCAATACCTGTAATTTTAAAGGGTCCGGATGGAACGGGTGTTCCCTGTAATGAGCATTGGGTGAATATTGTAAGCTGAACCGTATCATTTCCTTTTAACGCAGTAACTGTTGCAGTGGGTCCTGCAATTGTCGGCCAACCGGAAACATATACAAGATTTTCCATTTTAATCAGCATGGATTCATAATTATCGTTTAAAGTAGTAACCGTAAGCGGAGCGTTCAATGCATTTCCGGAAGAGATTTTAACAATAGAATCGGGTAATATTTGAATAAGACCCCTGTTTTGTTGTATTTTACCAATTACCCTGATTTTGTCACCTTCTGTTACATTATAGGCAAAACTTGAAGTAGGATGGTAAATGTTTATCCCAGCATTAGCATCCATGATATAGAAAGATAATCCTAAATTCGCATAATTGATGCCATGTACAATACCGCTAAGTCTGCAATATACATTCAGTGAATCAGCAACACCTTGTGAATTAACTCCTTTTATCTGATTGATACTATAAGTTGGGATATTATCCTGTATTATGTTATTTTCCGGTGTAAAGGATATTCCTCTGAATAAGGTTTTAGCCGGAGCTACGGCTAAAGTAACGGCATTAGCCGAGGAATTATTATCAATAATTTTAATGATACGGTTATTGACGGTATCAGCTGTAGTTGCAAATATCACTGGATATGTAGCATTCCATTTAACGGTCAGACTTCTGCATCCAATAGTTGATGCAGTTCCTGTCCCTAATGTATAGGCTAATGTCCATACTCCGGCATTGTTAATCCATTTTTGTATGCCACCACCCAGATTAGTAGCTCTGTCATCGGCAATATAACAGGTATCTGATGTAGCATTGATAGAAAAAGCGAACGGTGACGATGTTGTTCCTGTAGCAATTATATTGGTAGAAATATTTCCTGAATTCGTTGGGGTAGCTGTTCCAACTTTATAAAGTCCGAAATTTCCTTTGTTCGTGACATAATACAACTGATTATTAAAAATGGATAGATGTCTGATATTGGTTGAGGTAGTTGATACAACAGCTGTATCAGAAATAGCATTTCCAAAATGATATACTCCTGTATTTCCTCCAGCTGCCCAGTAATTATTATTCCCGTCAGAGACTGCAGTTCGGATATTATTTGCAGAAAATGCGGTAGACGTAGTTGCCGCAACTGAAATCATTCCTGCATGATTAACTTTTACTATCACTCTGTTAACTGCAGCTGAAGTACTATTTGCCAGACTTGAAGTATAGGGAGGTGTTATTTTGTAACCTGCAAAACAAATCAAATTACCATCAGGACTTCTGGAAATCTGACCTTCGGAAGTTGCTGAGCCACTTATACAAAAAGGATTGGCCCCGCTTATTGCTATTGGAATTGTATTAACCAGTACTCCATTCGTTGTATATTCCTGCAGATAACATGCATTGCCCAAATTTATCAGCGAATCTGTTCCGTTTCCAACTCTCAGTACAACTAAATTGTCATTGGTAAACTGTGCTTCGGCTGTTACCACATTTAGTATAAAAGCGAAAACAATCAGTATGGATATATTGATTAAAGAATATTTTTTCATTGTTAAAAGGTTTAACTGTGTTTTAAAATCAGATAGATGAATTAAACGTTTCTATTGTTCATTTCTAATGGGCAATTTGAATCAAATCTTCATCAAAGATAATCATAATCTTTTATTCGTCAGGATTTTTTAAAACAAAAAAATATAAATATGGAAATAATAACAGAAAAACAAAATGTAAAATATATATTTAGAACGATTCTAAATAATGACAAATATCATTGCTGGAATAATTGAACTTAAATACATTATGAATGTTTTATCAAATACAATGTTTGGGTTAATGTAAAGTTTATAATTCAATATTGATTTAAGGACTTATACACTAAGACTTTGATATATTACACAATTAGAGAAATAGTAATCATTTTTTGAATTTTTTTAAACCAACATTAGCTGATAATAAAAGTGGAGTCCAGCAACCACTAAAAAAAACGGGGTGACAATTACCAGTCTTACGGCAGGGTAGTAACGCCAAACAAATTTTAAAATAAATATATGAAAACAAAAATTATACTCTCCCTTTTTCTAATATTCGTAAGTTTTTCAGGGTTTTGCACTGTGTGGACGGTTAACAATTCCGGGACTACATATACACCTGCAACGATTACCATAAACCTGGGTGATACGGTAAATTTTAGCATAGATGGTTCACACAATGCTCTGGAAGTAAGCCAGTCAACCTGGAATGCAAATGGGAATACTGCATTGTCTGGAGGATTTCAAACTTCTTATGGTGGTGGTATTGTTTTACCAGCTCAGCTGAGTGTTGGTACTCATTATTATGTATGTGTACCACATGCATCTATGGGGATGAAAGGGACTATTATTGTTCAGAATTGCAGTGTTCCTGCTCAACCTGCTACCATTAGCGGAAATGCAGCAGTTTGTGCAACAACATCAAATACATATAGTGTAACAACTGTGGCAGGAGCTACTTCATATACCTGGACGATACCGGGCGGATGGACAGGGAGTTCAACTACAAATTCCATTAATACCATGGCCGGGAGTAGCAGCGGAAACATCACAGTAAAAGCAAACAACAGTTGTGGTTCATCCCCTGTAAGGACATTCAGTGTAACTGCGAATACAGTTCCGGCTCAACCTGCCACCATCAGCGGAAATGCAGCAGTTTGTGCAACAACATCAAACACATATAGTGTAACAGCCGTTTCAGGTGCAGCCTCTTACACCTGGACCATTCCTGGCGGATGGACAGGGAGTTCAACTACAAATTCCATTACTGCCACGGCAGGCACTACAAGTGGAAACATTACTGTAACTGCCAACAACAGCTGCGGTTCATCCCTTGTAAGAACATTCAGTGTAACAGCAAATACTGTTCCGGCTCAACCTGCTGCCATCAGTGGAAATGCAGCAGTTTGTGCAACTACATCAAATACATATAGTGTAGCAGCCGTTTCAGGAGCAACCTCATACACATGGACCATTCCTGGCGGATGGACAGGGAGTTCAACTACAAATTCCATTGCTGCAATGTCTGGTACTTCAAGTGGGAATATCACTGTAAAAGCAAACAATAGTTGTGGTTCCTCTGTCATACAAACTTTAAATATTACAACAAATATTGTGGATACTTCTGTAACGGTATCAGGTCATACACTTACTGCAAATGCTGCAGGAGCAAGTTATCAATGGATCAATTGTAATGGAAACATTCCAGTTTCAGGTCAGATGAATCAGAGCTTTACACCTGTTTCATCAGGAAGTTATGCTGTTATTGTAAGTAAAAATGGCTGTTCAGATACTTCCTATTGTTATAATATTAGTATTGTAGGAATTCATGAGAATATTGCCTTATCTCCTTACCATGTATTTCCGAATCCTTCCAATGGAAAGTTTACTATCGAAGCATTAAATTTTGAAAATGCCAGCATTAAAATTTTTAACGTGGTTGGTGCTGAAATTTATCAGTCTTCAACTTCTAATCAAATTACTGTAATTGATTTAAGCAATCAACCTAAAGGAATTTATTTTGTCAAAATCAATACTGAAAAGTCTTCTTTTACTAAAAGAATTGTTATTCAGTAAATTATAAGTAATAAATTTGAATATACCCAAAAGTCTTTGTAAGATATTTACAAAGACTTTTTTAATAAATCCAATAAAATTTAATAAAGTGCTATTTTCAACAATTTAAAATTGTGGAGACCAGAGACCACCATAAAAAACGTAATATTATAAACTCAAAATCTGAGGATATTTTAGCCAAACAGATAACGATTAAAAATAAAAATGATGATTAAAAAATTACTCTTTATAAGTATATTTATGATAGGATGCCTTAGCGTATTTTCTCAACCGGCAAATATTTATCAACCCAACGGAAATACAACTAATTTTGGCAAGGTAGCTTCCGATTCTTTGAATTATTATGTTGTCAATTATCCAGCCCTGACGCTTATGAAAATTGACGGAGGCAACAATGCATCACTTGTTACCACATTAACTGCAGATCCGATTCAAACTATGATTATTAACAATGGGAAAGGAATATTTCCGGTTGCCAATGGTTCTCCTTTCAGATTATTTGATGGGAGCAACCAAATAGATATTACTGGCGGACAGCTACCCATGGCAGGTTATACCGGAGAAAAAGTTATTGCAGGCGATTACTTTCACAAAGGAAACTTCAGTTTTTTCAGAACCAGCAATAAAATATACAAGACCGATTATACATCAGCAGCAAGTATACAAACAATAGCTACTGTGGAATCTGCTACTGGAACCATTGAAATGCAGCATACAAACAATTCAATTATTTTTTCAGATTTAATAGCTTCATCTTCAACTCCTGCATGTTTAAAACGAATTGATTTAACAACAGGAAATGTTTTAAAAATAGACTCATCTTCTACAGGAAGTTATGACTATGGGACTGTTTATAACAATGAATATTATTATTGCACACCATTTGGTTCAGGCTCTGTTGGAAACAGTAAAATTTATAAAGTGAATGATAATGGAAGCAAAACTGTGTTATATACTGAAACTGCTGCTTCTAAAAATATTGTCAGAATAGTAGGTGTAACGCCGAATGGTGTAATTGCCATAAGAAATGATAATGTAATTGGCTCTGGTGCAGAATTCATTGCTGTTTCTGGTGGTATTGCTACTCCTTTAAATTTCAATACAGTTGCCAATGCTCTTCCCAATGGTAATGGCGGCTTTGGGGGTAATTCAAGGACAACCAAAACATTAGTTTATTTTGAAACCTATGACACATTGGTATCTGTGAGCTCAAATAAAGCATTATGGGTAACCGATGGAACATTATCCGGAACAAAAAAAATCATAGGTGGCCCGCTTGCCACTTTCGAAATCAGTAATCTTTCTACACTGATAGCTGGAAGTGCTGAACATTGTAACAACGACTTATATTTTTCGGGACGAAATGGTTCTAATGCTACCAGACTCATTCATGTAAATGCATCTAACTATTTTGTTGAAAACTATACTTTTGGACTGCCCAGCTCACAACCTTCAATCCGTAAAACAGCCAACGGAATACTGATGATTGGCAGTCCATTCCCAACAAGCAGTGCAGAAAAAGCGGTTTTTAAAGTAAATTGTTCGACGCCAACCAATATTAATGAAAATGCTTCATCGCAAGTTTCTTTTGATATCTTTCCAAATCCTGCTAAGGGTAAAATTTCAATAAATCTTCCCAACAGTATTGGGAGTTGCAATCTTAGCGTTTATAATATTTTAGGTAAAAAAGTCTATGGACAATTATTAGATTCAACAGCTATTGATATTGATTTAAACCTAAAGCCGGGTTTGTATTTTGTATCCCTTGACAACAATAGTCACCAATTAATTAGAAAACTAATACTGGAATAACTGGCAATAGTTTTTAAAGAGTTTTAGAAGATTATATCCCTGAATGGATCGGAATATGGAAACAAAAACATTAGGAGAAATGTATTCAGTTTTTTGAAATCAACCATGCAAAGCCGGAAGTTCAGCCAAAGCTTGAAAAACTGGCAACATTGTTTGAGGAAAGATTTTAAAGGCTTGGATTAAAATGGATTTTCTAAAATAGTTATTTCATTTTAATAATTTTACCTGTATAGATAGCTTCGCCTGCTTTAATACGGTAATAATAAAGGCCTGGCTTTAGTAAAGCTGCTTCAAAATTTACAGTATGCTCACCCTTTTCCTGATTGGAATGAATGAGTAGACTTATTTCCCTGGCTGTAACATCATAAATTCTTATATCCATTTGTTCAGCATGCTTTAATGTATAGTTGAAATAGGTAATTTCTTTAAACGGATTTGGGAAAATGCTAAAATTAAAGTTATCTGAATATTCCTTAATACCTACGATGGAGATGACATCAGAAGGAATGGAACTACATCCATTTTCTGTTACAATATCGGTATAATTTCCATTAACCAGTGAAGAAACCAATAGTCTTGATCCGTTTTCACCCATTAACAGGTTTCCATTCTTATACCATTGGTTTCCTGTTAATACATTTGAGATCAAGGTGTCTGTTAAGCCATATTTTACTGTAATTAATGGTTTAGGGGGTATGGTAATCAAAGAAACCATCAGACTGTCCTTATTTTTACATCCGTTGGCTCCGCTTACAGTTACCGTATAAAATTGAGAGGACATGGGAACAAATGTTACTCCCTGCAGCACATTGTTATTCCAAGTATAATTTACACCACCTGTTGCCATCAGTTTAATACTGCTTCCCTGACAAATACTGGTATCGTTCCCTGCAAAAGCATTTGGAGCAGGTTTGAGCGTTATAGAAATCGTATCCGTTTTTTTACAACCGTTTTTATTGACGGTAACAGCGTAATTTCCGGCATTATTTACGGTAATGGTTTGTGAACTGGCTCCGGTATTCCAAACATAAGTACTTCCGGTATTCCCTGCATTTAAAATAAATTCACCGGGACAAACCAGGGTGTCATTACCCAGGTTCACAACCGGGTTGCTTAATGTTCCTAACATATTTGCATCCAACCAGTTGATGCGGTTTTGTATCCAAGTTTTTATAGCAGTAATTTCTCCTGCAAAGCTAGTTGGATAAGGTGGTTGATTGGGCCAGACATAAATGCCTAAAATAGGCCATTTTACAAAATGACGAACTTGAGCTTCATTGATTTTAGCAGCAACAGTATCAATAAAATTAAAAAGGGACGGTATGCTTAAAATATTTTGCCTCAGTTCGGTCCATCTGCATTTTAAGCCGGATGTAAAATTACTATCCTGAACTAATTTTGCCCACCAGAAAGGTACAGCACCGGTATAGGTTTGATTTAATTGATAAGCCCAGCCTGAAGTTAAACTCCCTTCGCCATAATTTGCGTTCCCGAATGCAATATTATAATCCCACATGGGTCCTATCACAATCTTACCTCCATTACTGAATTTATTCTTATACAAAAAGGTACTCAATCGATAACTGTCTACATTTTTATTTAATTCGGTCAAAAGGAAATAATCAATAAAAGAATTCACATCCATATATTTCCTGTATCCATTGACTACATCCATATAGTTTGCAGCTTTCAGGGAAGATTCAAAAGAATCAACTGCTAGCTTGATATAGTTCTTTTGAGCAGTATGCAAATCTATAAAATCGGGATAGTCATACAAAAATCGGATTGGGTCTCCAGAGGCTGTGGTATAAGGAGAATTCCAACCTTCTGAACCCCCGGTTGTCTTGTCAATTTTAATAATATATCCACCCGTAAGCTCATCTCCTGTTGTATCAGTTGGCAGTAGTTTTGAGATGTCCACCCGGTTGGCACCTCGTTTTATTTTTTCCATCCATACATAAATACCCTTGTACTGACCATTTAAAACAAACTCACAAAACTTTGTTCTTGAAGCATAATGTCCGGTTTTATTGGCCAGATCATAAGCCAAAACATTCCGTAAGCAGGCTTTATCATCATAAGGAGCATATAAAATCCAGTTGTTATCTTCAGGCATTCCAAGTACAACTGTATCGTGTTCCAGATTATTTACATCCCTGGTTTCTATACTGTATTGTTTCTGAGGAAATGTTTGTGAATAGGAACCTCTTACTTCTATACCAATTTTATTATTGTAATTATTAAAAGGATTCGTTAAATAATTCCGAATGCCCTCACCATTATATATAATCCCCATTTGAGCATTGATCTTGGGAGAATCCGGAATTGTAACATTATTGGTATTGATTACCACTATGGGCAGATTGGATGAGGTAAAAACACCATTCCACAAGGTGGCTGTATTTGTCGCAGGCATGGCTGTTAGATATACAGGACCTCCCAGACAGTTGGAATTGGCAGCAAAAACGTAATAATAATAAGGTGTGTCGGCTACAAGATTTGAATCATTGAATGTGGTTGTAGTTTTGTAAGAAACTACAATACCTCCTCCTAATGAATTGCCTTTTACGTAAGTAGTCCCATTTACAGGGTTAGCACTCAAACTTGTTGATAAACTTCTTACAACCAGGTAATGATCAGCCGCCGGATTTCCGGCTGAAGCAGTAAAAGAAGCTATAACAGTGCTTGTATAGGGTGTTAATGTAAGATTACTAGCCTGATTGAGAGGCGAAGTGCATGGAAGAAAATTATATCCGGCAAGAGCAAAAATATTAAGTCTTCCGCTTCCACTCAGGTTAGAAAAAGAAATACCGGATATATTCTTTGACTGATTAGCAGTACTGATAGGTAAAACAACATCATACATATAGGGACATAGGGTGCAGGCACAAGTTGTAGATGTATTACGTGTAGTTCTGTAAAATTGATTCGTAGCAGCCGAAGTGCCGTTACACCAGTCGGCTACTGTAAGATTTGAAAAGACCTGTGTAGTCAGATCAGAAAATGTTACCGTTGCATTAAAAGTACTGGTACCATTACCTCCCAGTGCAAGAATGTATAAATTATTCACTGCAACCGGAGTTGTAATCGTAAGTGTTCCTGAACTACCGGCACTTATCTGAAGGTCGTTAAAAACATTGGAAGGCTGTAATGTATAGCTAAGTCCGGGTGTGAACAGACTATTAATGATGTTGTTGGAAGGCCATACTCCAGTCGTCTGGCAAATACTGCTGCCCGGTGAAAAACTACTGTCAACAAAAACATAGGTAGCATCAACTGATCCTGTGGTAGAAGCCTGAGAATTTCCGGAACCATTTGCTACAATATCTCTGCTAAAACCTGTTACTGGGATACTCATATACTGCGCAAACAGATGATTTCCAAACAGGCAGATAAATAGCGTTAAATTTAAAAAAGTGACAGTTTTTCTCATCTCTTTTTGTGTTAAAAATCCTATTTAATAAAACCACTTCAAAGATACACAAATTCTTTTGATAATTTCTTTTTATTTTTAAACAGCAAATCTAAATCGTTTAAAAAATGCAAATAAGATACATTTTAAAAAAAGAGTAAGTAAACTTAGTAATGAAAACATTATAATGTCGCATTTTATGCTATTTTTTTTATAGAATTGTGTATAGCATAAAATTGAAAAAAAGGGAAGTATGAAACAAAATCACAAAGAATATTTTGATAATACTATTTTATAAGTTGTTTATTTTTAGTTTTTTAAATTTAAGAACCAACTTTGCTACAAAGAAGGACCGACCTTATAGAATTTACGTACCAAAACAAGCATTTAAAATAGCGGTGGGACTGGCAAGCAATACAGTATAGCGAAGTTTACAAATAAAATTATTGCTAAAATGATTATTTCGCTATAACTTGTATTGCGCAGGGATTTTAAATGCGTAGTTTTGAAGTAAATGATATGCAGTCTTGATTTTTTGCTTACTTTTTGATTAAGCAAAAAGTAAGAAAATAAATAAAAAAGCAATAATTTAAAATACGACATTAAATTTTACACATTACTTAGTTGTAAATTGAGGAAAATGTTTTCAGATCTTTCTAAAATAAAAATTCAGATTAAATACCGGAATTATAAGTGGGATCATTAGAATATCAGTGTTTTACAAACATACAGCATCTTGCTGATTAGCATTATATGAAATGATAAAATGGAGATAAATAAAAAAACCTAGCAAATTCATTGATTTACAAGGTTTTTTATTTCGTTGACCTACCAGGATTCGAACCTAGACAGACAGTACCAAAAACTGTTGTGCTACCATTACACAATAGGTCAATCTCTAAATTGAAG
>CAIUKU010000475.1 GCA_903899825.1 uncultured Bacteroidales bacterium
CGACCAATCCTTTCATCGATAAAGTACATAGCTACAATCATAATTTTTTTGAAATTATTCAAGATTTAAAGAGAGAAAATTTTGATTTTATCGTTGATTTACACAATAATATAAGAACAAGTCTTTTTAAATTAAGTTTATGTAAACCATCAGCCACATTCCAAAAACTCAACCTGAAAAAATGGATATTAGTAAATTTTAAAATCAATCTACTGCCTGATATTCATATTGTTGACAGATATTTTGAAGCCGTAAAAAAGCTTAATGTTATAAATGATGGCCAGGGGCTAGATTTTTATATTCCTGAAGATGAGCAGCTCAGTATGAATGTGCTTCCTCAAAATTTTCATCATGGATTTATTGCTTTAGTTATTGGAGGAAAACATTTTACAAAACAACTTCCCGACCCCCTTTTAATACAACTCTGTAAATATACTGAAATTCCAATTGTATTACTCGGAGGAAAAGAAGACAGGGAAAGAGCAGAAAACATCAGAATAGCTGCAGAGAATCATGATATTTATAATGCCTGTGGTGTTTTTAGTATCTTTCAATCTGCTTCAGTTGTTGAACAATCTTTAAAAATTATCACTCCCGATACAGGTTTAATGCACATCGCTGCAGCATTTCATAAAGAAATAATTTCTGTCTGGGGAAATACAATTCCTGAATTTGGGATGTACCCTTATTTAAAGGAAAAAGAAAAATACAAATCAAAAATTTACCAAATAAACGGTTTAAAATGTCGTCCTTGCAGTAAAATAGGATTTAAGGCATGTCCTGAAAAACATTTTAAATGTATGAATCAAATAGATGCTAATCAACTCCTAAAACATTTAATAAGATGACAGAAAGTGGCAAAGCCTTTGACCGGCTCCTCGATATAATGAACACTTTAAGAGCAAATTGTCCCTGGGATAAAAAACAAACCCTCGAGAGTCTGCGTTATCTGACCATTGAAGAAATGTACGAATTATCAGAAGCAATAATGGATAACGATTTGGATGAAATTCGCAAAGAATTGGGTGATTTAATGTTACATATAGTCTTTTATGCTAAAATTGGTCAGGAGCAAGGCGTTTTTGATATAAAAGACGTATTGGACGGTATTTCTGAGAAATTAATCAACCGTCACCCGCATATTTATGGAGATGTTAAAGTGAATAATGCCCAGGATGTGAAAAATAACTGGGAAAAAATCAAACTGACTGAAGGCAGGAAATCTGTATTAGAAGGTGTACCCAATGGACTTCCAGCCATGGTGAAAGCTTACCGTATTCAGGAAAAAGTCAGGGGAGTCGGCTTTGATTGGGAAAAAACCCATCAGGTATGGGACAAGGTAATGGAAGAAATTACTGAATTTAAAGATGAAATTGATTCCAATGCTTCAAAAAGCAAGATTGAAGGTGAGTTTGGTGATATCCTATTTGCGTTGATCAACTATGCAAGATTTATTGATATCAATCCTGAAGATGCATTGGAAAAGACAAACCGGAAATTTATTAAAAGATTTAAATATCTTGAAGAAAAAGCACTTGAAAAAGGGAAAAGCCTGCATGATATGACCCTGACAGAAATGGATGTGTATTGGAACGAAGCAAAAAAAGAGGAATAAGTCAGTTGAAAGTTTGTAAAGTTCAAAAAGTTTTAAAGTGAAAAAGAAGTGCATAAAAAATCCTGAAATCCTTTACATCGAAATATTCTTTTCACACATTTTATAAATGATCTGCTTCTCCTCTTTTTACGAAAAAGCATAACTAAAGATATTGTATATTTTAATAATAATAAAGACATTACAGCAAATAAACAGAAAATATGATCAGCATTAAAAAATTTGTATTTAACGGATTTCAGGTAAACACCTATTTATTATTCGATGAAACCAAAGAGTGCATCATTATAGATGCAGCCAATTACGATGCTGCTGAAGATGCGGCATTGTCAAATTTTATTGAAAAAGAAAAATTAAAACCTGTTGCACAAATTTATACACATTGCCATATAGATCATGTATTAGGAAGTGCTTTTGTTGAAAACCAATACAATATTGATATGGGAATTCATCCCGGGAGCAAAGGTTTTCTGATGAATGCTTCAAATCAAGCTGCAATGTATGGTTTTAACCTAAAGAATACTGCTAAGTCAACTTATTTTATAAATGAAGGAGATAAAATCAGCTTCGGAAAATCAGAACTGGAAGTAGTTTATACACCCGGACATGCTGATGGCAGTATTTGTTTTATTAATCATGCTCAGAAATTTGTAATAAGCGGCGATGTGCTTTTTCATGAAAGTATAGGGCGCACAGATTTACCGACCGGAGATTTTGAGTTACTTCATAAAAATATATTTAAAAAACTTTTTTCATTGCCGGATGTTTATACAGTCTATCCTGGTCATGGCCCTGAAACGAGCATCGGCCACGAAAAGATGAACAATCCATTTTTATAAATATAAAATATAAACATATGAAAAAGAATGTTGGAGCTATCGATAAAACTATCAGATTAATAATTACTGCTGTTGCAGCAATAGTGATAATTCTCGGTGATCTTCCTTTGGCTTTATCTGTAATTTTAGGCATCATCGGCACGATAATGCTAATCACTTCATTTATTGGATATTGCGGACTATATGCTATTTTTGGAATTAACAGCTGTACAACAGAAGAAACAGATTAAAATCTTTTCTTTTTAAAGAAGGAAACCAGAAGTTCTCCACATTCTTTCTCCATTACACCTCCTTTAATGATTGTTTTCGGGTGTAAAACTGCAACGTTTAACAATGAAAATCCTCGTTTTTCGTCTTTGGCTCCATATACAATCTTGCCAATCTGAGCCCAGTAAGATGCACCGGCACACATTGTACAAGGTTCTAAAGTAACATACAATGTACAATCCATCAGGTATTTTCCTCCAAGATAATTAGCTGCAGAAGTAAAAGCCTGCATTTCTGCATGGGCTGTTACATCATTTAATCTTTCCGTTAAATTATGTGCTTTGGCTATAACTCTGTTGTCGGCAACAATAACAGCACCTATCGGTATCTCATCTTCTTCATAAGCTAATTGAGCTTGTTTCAATGCTTCACGCATGAAATAATCATCTGTAAATTCTATTATTGCCATAAATAAGATTTTTTTGATAAAATTAGTTTTAAATTTTAAATAAAAAGAACAAATATCAGAATTTTGTCTTAGTTTTGCGTGTTAAAAAATTTCAAAACTTAAATTTTTATAATATGACAGAACAAATAAAAGCATCATTGCGTGATTCTAAAACAGCAAGGTGGGTTGCATTGGCGTTGATTTCATCAACCATGTTTTTTGCTTATTTCTTTGTGGATGTGGTAGCTCCATTGCAAACCATGTTAGAAACAGATTTAAAATGGACCCCTGAGGTGTTTGGTATGCTGGGTGGTTCTGAATTCTTCCTGAATGTATTTGCATTCTTTCTGATTTTTTCCGGTATTATTCTGGATAAAATGGGAATTCGCTTTACATTAATTACAGCCGGTTTAACAATGGTTTTAGGAGCCGCATTAAAATTCTATGCATTAACAGATGCTTTTGCAGTTTCTGCTTTTGCAACCTGGCTCAATTCATTTATTACCTGGGTACCTGCTTCTGCAAAATTAGCTTTTGTAGGCTTTTCAATTTTTGGAGTTGGTGTTGAGATGGCAGGTATAACTGTATCGAAAACCATTGTAAAATGGTTTAGAGGGAAAGAAATGGCATTGGCGATGGGATTGGAAATGGCTGTTGCTCGTTTAGGTGTTTTTGCAGTATTCCGTTTAACTCCGATTTTTGCTGAAAACGGAGGGCCCTCCAATTCAGTTTTCATGGGCTTAACATTCTTATGTGTTGGTTTTATTACTTTCTTCATCTATACATTTATGGACAGGAAATTAGATAAACAAACCGGCGAAGGTTTAGAAGTTTCTCCTGAAGATGAATTTAAAATAAGCGATATTGGTAAGATTTTTTCAAATCCTGGCTTTTTAGCAATTGCAGGTCTATGTGTTTTATTCTATTCAGCCATTTTTCCTTTTCAGAAATTTGCAACCGATATGCTTGCATCAAAGCTGAATGTAGAGATGAAAGAAGCAGCAGCCTATTTCTCATATTTTCCAATAGGTGCAATGGTTTTAACGCCTTTCATCGGATACTTCCTTGACATTAAAGGAAAAGGTGCTACATTAATGCTGTATGGTGCTATTTTACTAACCATATCTCATTTAATTTTCGCACTCGTTCCTGCTGAAGTTTTCAATGTACCAATCGCAATCGGAACAATAGTCCTGTTGGGCACTGCTTTCTCATTGGTTCCTGCTTCAATGTGGCCTTCATTGCCAAAAATTGTTGAGGATAGATATTTAGGTTCTGCTTATGGTGCCATTTTCTGGATACAAAATATTGGATTACTGGCCGTACCTATGTTAATTGGATATGCATTATCAGCTTCCAACCCCGGTGTATCTGAGCAAATTGCAGCCGGAGTTCAAGGTGCAAAATACAATTACACAGTACCTGAATTTATTTTTGCAGGATTTGGAGTGTTGGCAATTATTTTAAGTATTGTTCTAAGAATCGTAGATAAAAAGAAAGGTTACGGTTTAGACATTCCAAATAAAAAGAAATAATTCTAAAGATTTTCTATAAAAGCTCCTTATACAAACAAGGAGCTTTTTTTATATAGTTTATTAGTGAATATGTCGAAAAATCTTTCTAATTTTGTCGTAAATTAAAATATATTTTATCAATCATAAAAAAATCAGATATTAATATGGCTATCAACAAATTAGACCAAATGTTCGAGGTCCTTAAAAGCAAAGAAAAGAAACGTTTAGTAGCTGCTTACGCAATAGATGCCCATACCATTGGAGCCATCAGCGGAGCTATTGATTTAGGGATTGTTGATGCAACCCTTGTCGGAGATGAAACTACCATTCGTAAAGTATGTCAGGAAGAAGGTATTGATGTTATGAAATTTAAAATAGTACAGGAAGCTGACGAAATGAAAGCTACTACATTGGCTGTTAAATTAATCAATGCAGGTGAAGGCAATTTATTGATGAAAGGTGCTGTAACAACCGATAAATACATGCGTGCCATTCTAAACAAGGAAAATGGATTGATGAACCCTGGTTCAATACTTACCCATATTGCTGTAATGGAAAATCCTGCTTACCATAAATTATTAGTTTGTAGTGATATGGCTATTATTCCTGCTCCTGATTTTAAACAAAAACTTATTATTAGCAATTATTTAATAAGTACTGCAAAAGCATTGGGTATCAGCAGGCCTAAAGTTGCGGTAATTGCAGCAACCGAGCAGGTTTCTGTGGGCATGCAAGCTTGTATCGATGGTGCAATCTTAGCTAAAATGAGCGACAGAGGTCAGATAAAAGATGGCATCATTGATGGTCCTTTGGCTTTGGATGTTGCCATAGATAAAGAAAGTGCCGAAATAAAAAAATTAAAAAGTGAAGTTGCCGGTGATGCTGATTGTTTATTATTTCCAAGCATAGAAGCCGGGAATGTTTTCTACAAAACGCATACCAAGCTATGCGGAGGTGAATTGGGTGCATTTGTTGCGGGTGCCAGAGTACCTGCAATATTATCGTCCAGAGGTGACAGTGAATTAACAAAACTCTATTCTATTGCTTTAGCTGCTTTGACAGCAAAATAATAATTCTGTTATAACATATTACTATGCTGGTATTTAAATAATATTTATCTATCAGCATAACTTATTTAATTGCATTTCAAAAATATAAAAACATGAGCAGGATTCTTGCCATTAACCCCGGTTCAACTTCAACGAAAATTGCCGTTTATGAAAATTCAAATCAAATTTTTCTTAAAAATATTAAACATACTTCAGAAGAAATAGCTGAGTTTTTAAGAATAACTGACCAATATGAATTCAGAAAAAATATTATTTTAGAAGAATTAAAATCGGCAAATATTGAGATTGATTCTCTTCAGATTATTGTAGGTCGCGGTGGTTTGGTAAAACCAATTCCTTCTGGCGTTTATGAAGTAAATGAAGCAATGATTGCTGATTTAAAAGTAGGTGTTTTAGGCCAACATGCCAGTAATCTTGGTGGATTAATTGCCAACGATATTGCAAGGTCTATTCCCGGAGCCCGTGCATTTATAGCTGATCCTGTGGTAGTTGATGAATTGCATGATTTAGCAAGAATTTCCGGTCATCCATTGTTTGAGAGACAAAGCATTTTCCATGCCCTCAATCAAAAAGCCATTGCCCGTACCCATGCAAAATCGCAGCATAAAAAGTATGAAGAAATGAACCTGATTGTTGCTCATATGGGTGGAGGTATCAGTGTAGGCGCCCACTTAAAGGGTAAAGTTATTGATGTAAATCAGGCATTGGATGGTGAAGGTCCTTTTTCACCTGAAAGAAGCGGAACGCTTCCTGTAGGGGCTTTGGTTAAACTTTGTTTCAATAAAAAATATTCATTTGTTGAAATTGCAAGAATGATTACAGGCCAGGGTGGTTATGTTGCTTATTTAGGTACCAATGATGCTTATAAAGTTGAATTGGCAGCCAATGCCGGAGATGTAAAAGCTAAACTTATTCAAGATGCTATGGCATATCAGGTTGCAAAAGAAATAGGTGCAATGTCAACGGTTTTAATGGGTGAAGTGGATGCAATTCTATTAACAGGTGGCATTGCTTACGGAAAACCATTTGTAGATGAGGTAATTAAGCGTGTTTGTCATATAGCTCCTGTTCAGGTATATCCCGGTGAAGATGAAATGCAGGCATTGGCTATGAATGGGTTGATGGTGATCAACAATGAA
>CAIUKU010000476.1 GCA_903899825.1 uncultured Bacteroidales bacterium
GTACCACTTTAGGTACAATAGACGCTCAAATATGGAGTCAATCTTCGATTTACTCATAAGAAAAATGGTTTTAAAAGAACCTATACGTTTATAATCAATATATTAACTTGGGCGGTCTAAGCGCCTATACCAATAAAACTTTTTACTCACTTTCTTTCGTTTCAGATTCTATTGGATATTCAGGTGGCGGAAATTCTCTACTTAAATTTTCAAGTGGAATGTCGAATGCTGAAAATATTCTTTTGCCAATGCTTTTGCCATCCAGTTTAATAAGATCAATTTATTTTTTTAATGCAGATTGTGGTTATCTTACTGGATATGACGGAATACTGAATACTGCATTTGTTTACAAAACGACTGATGGTGGTCAAAACTGGATTCAGGTTGCTAACTTTATATCAAAAAAATCAATGTGTGGAAGTTTTATCGGCTTAAATACAGGGTATATCTGTGGTCCGGGTGGTTTTTTTGCCAAACTAAAGGTGGATTTTCCTACTGTAGAAAACTATTCATGGACACCTATTACCGGATTGAATAACCCGAAAATAAAAAACCCCAAAGCAAGTCCATCAGAATTAACCAGGTATGAAGTTAGCAGATATGCTAATGGTTGTAATGCAACAGCTTTTGTTTATGTAAACAATGCACCATTGGATGTAAATGCAGGATCAACTAAATACATAGGTTGCGAAGGAAGTACACAGCTTGGCACTGTTGTTACAAGTTACAGAGGTACAGCTAAACTCCGTTATAAATGGACACCATCTATTGGGTTGGATAACGATACAATTGCCAATCCCTTAGCTTCAGTTTCAGAAACTACAACTTATACTGTTCAGGTAACAACTCCGGCAGGTTGTATAGGGTCAGCAAACAAAACGGTTGCAATAGTTCCATTAAAAATTAATGCCGGAGCAGACCAAACTATAAGTTGCGGTGGAACTGCACAACTTACAGCCAGTTCAAATTATAGCGGAACAAATAAACTTAGCTATAAATGGAAACCATCTACTGAATTAAGCAATGATACAATAGCAAATCCTGTTTGTTCTCCCAAAGTCACCACCACTTATGTCGTTGCTGTTAATTCACCATCTGGATGTTTGTCAAGGGATACGGTAATAATTACAGTGAATCCATTGACAATTAATGCTGGGATTGATCAGACTATCAGTTGTGGGGCTAGTGTTCAGTTATTGACTACCTCAAATTATACAGGTACTGGTAATTTAAAATATAAATGGACGCCTTCCACTGGATTAAGCAATGATACAATTGCCAGTCCTGTTGCAGCTCCCGCAAGTAAAACAACCTATACAGTATCACTTACTGCTCCATCAGGTTGTAAAGCTACTGATAATGTGTTAGTGACGGTTAATCCACTTGTTGTAAATGTTGGTGCTGACATTTCGGCTACCTGCGGTTCTTCAGTACAATTGGGTGTTTTTAATAGTACGGGTGCAATAAAATACAAATGGAGCCCATCTATCGGATTGAATAATGACTCAATTGCCAATCCAGTAGCAATAGCGTCAAATATAACCTATAATCTTACAGCAACCACTCCACAAGGCTGCACAGCAACTGATAATGTTGTTATCAACATTGTACCAATGAATGCACCGGTTATTAATTTTGTTGGTATTAATGAAAAAAACAGGAACATAATTTACTGGACAAAACTGTCGAATGTAAAAATAGATACTTATAATCTTTATAAGGAAACAAATGTAACCAATTCTTATACTAAAGTGGGCACAATACCATTCGATTCTGCTGCTGTATTTGAGGATACAAACTCAAATCCGGATGTGCAATCCAATAAGTATAAATTGTCTGTAACCGATGCCTGTGGTAACGAAACTACACTCAGTACTTATCATAAAACAATGCATCTTTCTATAAACAAAGGAATTAATAATGTATGGAACCTTATTTGGGAAGCCTACGAAGGATATGCAGTATCGACTTATAATATCTATCGCGGGACCAAAACCGATAATATTCAAATTATTGGATCACTCTCGGGAAGCAATACTCAGTTTTCGGATTATACTGCACCGGGTGGAGCTGTCTATTATCAGGTTGAAGCAGTAAGTACAACCCTTGCGGGAGTAAAACAACTGAATAAATCAAGTGTGAAATCGGAAAACCAATCTATATATTCTTCTCGTTCCAACATTGCAACAAATGGTATTTCAGGATTATTTGAACTGTCGGATCTCACAAATCAATTCACAATTACGCCAAACCCTGCATCTGACAGAATTCAATTATCAGTAAATTCAATAAATTTTGAATCATTGAAAGTCAGTATTTATAATATTTTAGGTTCAGTAGTAATGTCAGAAACAGTTACTCAGAAGATTTCAGATATAGCTATCAATAAACTGAAAAGCGGAGTATATATGATTGAGGTTAAAACAAATAAAAGTTCGGGGATACAAAGACTTATTATTAAGAAGTAAGAGATGTGATTTTGCGTAAATTCAAGATCTCAGTTCAACTATCATGCAGCGTATTCTCTGTTAAGCGTAGCTAAGGTTTGGTCGTTTTTGGTTCAGCTGAGCGTCATTAGTTTGGTCGCGGTGTGAAATAAGGCTTCGTCTGTGTATTAAAATAGAATATGGAAAGCGGGAGGATTCCTTCCCCGCTACTACTTAGCGAGGACGCTCAGCCAAACTTAAACAACGCAGGTTACGCTATGGGGAACGAGGTTTTTTATGACATTATATCTTTCCAACTACTTAAATGATTATATTTGCAACTCGGATTGATTATTTATAAAATACGGACGATGCAAATTATTCAACGCTCTTTTTTCTATCTTTTCAGCTTCTGTTTGATGGCTTGTTCGTACACACCCAGCGAGCTAAAAGTGGCTGAGCAACAAATGGAAACCGCTCCCGACTCTTCGCTCAAAATACTGAAGAAACTTCAACCCCGAAATATAAATGGCGCTTACAACAATGCATTGTATGCACTTTTGAAGAGTCAGGCGTTGGACAAAAATGAAAATAAAGTTGAGTCGGATTCCCTTATTAGCATAGCTACCGATTA
>CAIUKU010000477.1 GCA_903899825.1 uncultured Bacteroidales bacterium
ATTTTAAAAATGAAGATTAGAATTATTGAAGAAACGCAGCATATGAAAAGGCTATTTACATATTTTGGAATCACTTTTTTTATTTGTATAAATTTCTTTGAGCTTTATGCCCAGGAGAACTTAGTCAGAGATCCTGGTTTTGAAGAAAATAAAAAGCTACCTTCGTCCACCGGTCAGGGTGAAAGCTGTTTAATATACTGGGCGAATCCAAATGCCGGTAATTTTGATTATTTTAATAAAGAAGCAATAAGTAAAAAGGCAGGTGTACCTGATAATTATTTTGGGAATCAGCAGCCACATTCCAGAAATGCTTATGCAGGTATCTGTATTATAAATTATTACAGAGAATTCGCATATTCGAAATTAAAACAAGTATTGAAAAAAAACCAGGAATATTGCATTTCGTTGTATATCAGCAGAGCTGAAAATTCAGAAAGTTATATCAATAGTTTTGGAATTATGTTTGCAGCAGCACCCTGGAATATAAATTATATACCTCAAATTATATTTACCGACAAAAAGGGATATACCGACGATAAAAACTGGATATGTTTACATGCAAAATATAAAGCAGAAGGGGAGGAGCGATTCATTGTTACCGGATATTTTGATAGTAAAAGAACACCCAATTCACATTATTATATTGATGATATTTCAGTAATTCGGATAAGCAATGATGAAGATTGCGAATGTATACCTTCTGAAGAAATCCAAATGGATGAAGCTAAAAAAACAGATGAAAAAAATGAAAATGTAATAATTACTGATACAGCACAAATACATAACATTGAATATGATAGCTTACAGCTAGACCAGTCAATAATAATCGAAAATATTTGTTTTGATGTTGATCGTGCTGAATTAAAGGAAACATCCTTCGCAGAATTGGATAAAATTATTGAATTCTTAAATTCAAATCCAACCGTTTTTATCGAAATTTCAGGGCATACTGATAATTCCGGTGAAAATGCAAGGAATAAAAAACTATCGGAAATGAGAGCAAAATCAGTTGCAGAATATTTGATTACCAATGGAATTGAAGATGAAAGAATTGAATTTAAGGGCTATGCAAGTGGGAAACCAATTGATGATAATTCAACTGAAGAAGGAAGAGCTAAGAATAGACGGGTTGAATTTAAAATACTAAAAAAATAATAAATTCATTTTTTGAAAATGCTTGTTTTCTGATCATTTTCAAATTATCTCATTTCCAAATTTTCTAATTTCTTAGTGTTTTCTATTAAGTTTCTTCATGAGATGTATTTAATTGATTAGATATATACGATTCCTTTCCCATTTTCAAATTATCTCATTTTCAAATTTTCAAATTCCTCACTTTTTCTTACTTTTGCATCCTTATTCAATATCATATACCTTATTACATCCATGGATTATAATTTTAACGAGATAGAAAAAAAATGGCAAGCCTACTGGAAAGCCAAAAAAACATACAAAGCCGAAAACAAATCAGATAAACCCAAATATTATGTATTGGATATGTTCCCTTATCCTTCAGGTGCAGGTTTACATGTGGGCCATCCACTCGGTTATATCGCTTCTGATATTTATGCCCGCTACAAACGTCATAAAGGATTTAATGTTTTGCATCCAATGGGTTACGATGCTTATGGGTTGCCAGCAGAACAATATGCCATACAAACCGGACAGCATCCTGCTGTAACCACTGAGAAAAATATTGCCCGTTACCGCGAACAATTGGATAAAATCGGTTTTTCATTCGACTGGGATCGTGAAGTTCGTACTTGTGATCCGGATTATTACAAATGGACACAATGGACATTTATTCAGTTATTTAATCACTGGTATAATAAGAACACTGACAAAGCCGAAAGCATAGCTGAGCTTGTAAAGATATTTGAAAAAGAAGGTAACAGGAATATAAATGCAAGTTGTACAGAAACAGCTTTTTTTACTGCTGAAGAATGGAATTCTAAAACAGAAAAGCAGCAACAGGAAATTTTGTTGAATTACCGTATATCTTATCTTTCTGATACTATGGTGAACTGGTGTCCGCAATTAGGAACCGTTCTGGCCAACGATGAAGTGGTAGGTGGTTTATCCGTGAGAGGCGGTTATGCCGTTGAACGCAAATCCATGCGTCAATGGTCATTGAGGATTTCTGCCTATGCTGAAAGATTATTACAGGGTCTTGAAAATCTTGACTGGAGCGATTCCATCAAGGAAATTCAAAAAAACTGGATAGGAAAATCTGTAGGTGCTGAAGTGAAATTCTGCCTCACCCCAGTCCATACTAAATCAGAAGAAACGAAACCTCATGGCTATACTACGAATACTACAGACTGGTATGCACTGAGAAATGATGCCCGTAAAATGAGGAAAGAACCTTCTGAAGCCGAAAAAATACTTTGGAAGTCGGTAAAAGACAATCAACTTGGATGTAAAATCAGACGTCAACAGGTGATTTTTAATAATATAGCTGACTTTGTTTGTTTGTCAAAGAAATTAATCATTCAGATTGATGAAAGTATTTCCAAAAATGAAAATGAGTCAGCAAGTGTTGTGGAGCTTAATAAGATTGGTTTTAGTGTTATTAGGTTTACGAATAAAGAGATTATTGACAACATTGAGTCTGTTATTGAAAAAATTAAATTAAAAATAGATACAAAAATTCTTTCTTCGGTTAACGAACAAGGAGAATTGATTATATTCACCACTCGTCCCGATACTATTTTTGGAGTAAGTTTTATGGTTTTGTGTCCGGAACACGAAATGATAGCGCAAATAACTACATCTGAACAAAAACAAGCTGTTGCCGACTATCTTCTATGGACCAAAAACCGTTCGGAACGCGAACGTCAGTCCGAAGTAAATACTGTAACCGGCGTGTTTACCGGAGCATACGCCATCAATCCACTCACAAATCAGGAAATCCCCATCTGGATTTCTGATTATGTATTGGCGGGTTATGGAACCGGTGCCATCATGGCTGTTCCGGCTCATGATAGCCGCGATTTTGCTTTTGCCCGTCATTTTAAATTGCCGATACCTCAGGTAATACTTCCTTTTGGTGAAGAAGCTGAAGATACAGCCAACTGGAAAGAATCCAAAGATTCAAAAGAAGGGATTTGTATCAACTCAGGTTTTATCACAGGCATGAATGTAAAAGACGGCATTAAGGCTGTAATTGATTTTCTGGAAGAAAAAGGGATTGGAAAACGAATGATCAATTACCGTCTGCGCGATGCTATTTTCAGCCGACAGCGTTACTGGGGTGAACCATTTCCTGTTTATTACAAAGAAGGCATGCCTTATATGCTGGATGAAACTGAACTTCCATTGGAATTGCCTGCTGTAGATAAATATTTACCAACCGAAAGCGGTGAACCACCTTTGGCGCGTGCCGAAAACTGGCATACCCAAGAAGGCTATCCACTGGAATGCAATACCATGCCGGGTTTTGCCGGATCCAGTGCTTATTATTTAAGATATATGGATGCCCACAATGAGAAAGAAATTTTCTCCAAAGAAGCCAATACTTACTGGCAAAACGTGGATTTATATATCGGGGGCGCCGAACATGCTACCGGTCATTTAATTTATGCCCGTTTCTGGAATAAATTCCTGTATGATCTGGGTTTATGTGTAAAAGACGAACCTTTCCAAAAGCTGATCAACCAGGGGATGATACAGGGACGTTCGAATTTTGTATACAGAATTGTCGGAACCAATAAATTTGTTTCTTCAGGATTGAAGAATGAATATGAAACCCAGTCTATACATGTAGATGTAAATATTGTTGACAATGATATACTTGATACAGAAAAATTCAGATTAAGCTTACCTGATTATGCCAATGCAGAATTTATACTTGAAAATGGCAAATATCACTGTGACTGGAGTGTCGAAAAAATGTCGAAATCATTGTACAATGTGCAAAATCCGGATGATTTGGTAGTACGTTACGGTGCAGATACCTTGCGGATGTACGAAATGTTTTTAGGTCCACTGGAACAATCCAAACCATGGGATACCAAAGGTATTGAAGGGGTATTCCGTTTTATCCGTAAGTTCTGGAAATTGTATCACAATGAAGAAAATAATTTATGTGTAACAGATGAAGCTGCAAGCCCACAGGAATTGAAAGTCCTGCACCGTACCATTAAAAAGATACAGGATGATATCGAACGATTTTCATTCAATACCGCAGTAAGTAGCTTTATGATTTCAACCAATGAATTGACAGAGATGAAATCACACAAACGGGATATACTGCAACCGCTCGCTATTTTGATTTCGCCTTATGCACCTCATTTGGCCGAAGAACTGTGGCAATTGTTAGGTCATAATGAAAGCATTAGCTTTGCTGCTTTCCCTGAACTGAACGAAGCTTATTTAGTTGAAAACACTTTTAATTATCCGATTTCATTTAACGGAAAAACCCGTTTCCAGATGGAGTTTGCTGCAGATGTTCCCATCGCTGAAATTGAAAAAACGGTATTGGCTCATGCTGATGCCCAAAAATGGCTGGAAGGAAAACTGCCTAAGAAGGTGATTATTGTACCTAAGAAGATTGTGAATATTGTGATTTAGTGATTAAGTGATTTGCTGATTTGAAAATTTGAAAATGATATTTTGAAGTATATTGTCAAACCCTTTTAGTGGAAACGCATCAATTGTCTGATAATATTACCATATTGAAAAGGTGTATGATTTGAAGATTTGTTAATTTGAAAATAAATTATAAAAATATGAAGAAGCTCATTTTTGCCATTATTGGTTTTGCTTTTCTTTTTCAGACAAGTTTAAGTGCTCAGAATACTGATTATACAAAATTTGTCAACCCTTTTATTGGTACAGGTTCTTTAGATAGTTTAAGTTTATCGGGAAGTAATTTTCCAGGAGCTTGTCTGCCTTTTGGTTTGGTACAATTAAGCCCTGATACCCGTGAATATCCTGATGATCCCTGCAGCGGGTATGATTATAATGACAAAACCATGCTAGGTTTCAGCCATACCCATCTCAACGGGACCGGTTGTCCCGATTTGTATGATTTTTTGTTTATGCCTTACGGAGGCGATATCAAATGGAAAGCAGGCAGTGATGATGGCAAAATACCGGGTTTTCGTTCAAAATACAAACATGCAAATGAAAAAGCCAGTCCGGGCTATTACAGTGTTTTACTCGATGATTACAACATCAAAGCAGAAATGACAGCAACCGAACATTGTGGCATGCATCGCTATATTTTTGCTGATCAGAAGCCTTATCATCTGATTGTTGATCTGGATCATTCACTGGTGAGGAATAGTCCTTATCGCTTTGTGAAAATATTATCTTCTCAGGTTAGAGTTATTGATAACAAAACCATTGAGGGATACAGAATAATTTCAGGTTGGGCAAAACTCAGAAAAGTATATTTCAGGGCTGAGTTTTCACGTCCATTCGATTCTCATATCTTCAAAGCAGGACAATATGAGATTACTGATGCTGCAATCGCCAATCATGCAGAGTTAAAAATAATCATGAATTTCGATAAGGAAAATAACAAACCATTAATTGTTAAAGTTGGAATATCATCTGTGTCCGCAGAAGGTGCCAAAGAAAATCTGGAAACTGAAATTAAAGACTTTAACTTTGAGAATATCGTAACTTTGGCTAATAAAGCATGGAACAAAGAACTCTCCTGTATTGATATTGAAGGAACTGAAAAACAAAAAAACATTTTTTATACAGGTTTATATCATTTGTTTATTCAACCTAATAATATTGCTGATGTTTCTGGTAATTATCTGAGTACTGACAACAGCATAAAAACTGCTCCTGATAAAAAGCATTACAGCACATTTTCGTTATGGGATACCTATCGGGCAGCGCATCCCTTGTATACATTGTTGCAACAGGGCAAAACAGCGGGTTTCATCAACTCAATGCTCCGTCAGTATAAATCCTATGGTTATCTTCCAATCTGGCAGTTGTGGGGAACGGATACCTATTGTATGATCGGCAATCATGCCATTCCGGTGATAGTAGATGCTTTTATGAAAGGAATCAAGGGATTTGACTATGATTTGGCTTATGAAGCGGTGAAAGCATCTTCTATTACTTCTCATAAAAATGCGCCTTTTAATGTGCTTGATAAATATGGATTTTTTCCCGAAGATCTGCAAACACAATCGGTTTCCATTACATTAGAGATTGCTTATAACGACTGGTGTACAGCACAAATGGCAAAGAAACTGGGACATGAAGCCGATTATCAGTTCTTTTTGAAACGATCCGCAAGTTATAAAAATCTTTTTGATAAAAATATAGGATTTTTTAAAGCCAAAAACAGCGATGGCAAATGGCTGGATGGTTTCAATCCACTTGCTTATGGCGGTAACGGAGGATTTCCATTTACAGAAGGCAATGCATGGCAATATCTTTGGTGTGTTCCTCAGGATGTGCCTTCATTTATTGATTTAATGGGTGGAGAAAGAAAGTTTACTCAAAAACTCGATACTTTCTTTTCACTCAATGCAAAACCGGAGGATGTGAATGGTAATGCTTCGGGTTTTATTGGTCAGTATGCCCATGGCAACGAACCCAGTCATCATATTGTATATTTGTATGATTTTACCAATGAACCATGGAAAGCACAATTCTATAGTGCCAAAATAATGAATGAACTTTATAACGATCAGCATTCAGGTTATTCAGGCAATGAAGACTGCGGACAAATGTCGGCATGGTATATTTTCAGTGCAATGGGTTTTTATCCGGTAAATCCTGCCAATAGTATCTATTGTTTTGGCTCACCACAACTGGCAAAAGCCTGTATTAATTTCCCTGACGGCAAGCAGTTTAAAATGATTACCATTAATACCGGTGATAAAAATATTTATATTCAGAAGATCCTATTGAATGGTAAACCCTATAAAAAGAACTATATTACGCATAAGGACATTGTTGCGGGTGGTATTATTGAATTTACGATGGGGAATACTCCGAATAAGAAAATGGCAGCGTTTGAAAAACCATTGATGATTGCTGAATAGAAATATAAGTGTGGATAAGTAATTGTAAATTTAAATCGAAGCTTGTTCCGGTTTAGCAGGTATAGGTATGACACAATAATGTAATTCAATTTCAAATCGCCCGAATAAATATGGGGAAAAAGAAGATTGACAGAATTTTATTGTCTTTAAAACGGAGTAATTATCATATATTAATTATGCCCAAAAGCCACAATTTTCATGACTTTATAATTCAACACAAAGAAGCGATAAATTTGCCATATTACACAAGACCTCCAGAATTTTACACTTTTAGTTGGTACCGGAGGATAAGATTCCTCGTAATATACTTTTGGATTGTTCTTATTTTCCATTTTAATTTTTTAAGATTTTTGTAATTAAATTTTTATATAAAATACATTTATTCGGGAATAAGCCACCAGAAAGGATAACCTTTTGCTTTGTGAATAAACATATAGTGAAGCATTAATTTCATCCAATGACCTGCCAAACCGATTTCTCCAACTGTATATTTAATATTCCGACCATAATCAGGGTATTTCTCCCAATCAGGAACTATCGGATTTACGGTCATAGTAGCAGCTTGTCCTTTGGTAAGGCTAAATCCGGCAGAAACAATACAGGCTGCACCCATTTTACCCATAGAAGCACGGTGTTTCAGGCTGTCATCACCTTTTAATATCCATTCTGCAATATTCAATGCAGTAATTTTTCCGGTAACTCCCGATGGCATACCAGTTCTTGGAGGTGTTGGGAAGATTGAAGTTCCGTTAGGACTTGTTTGAGGCTTTGATATAGGATGAGGTGGTGCAAATGCTATTCCAACAGCAAAAATATTTTTGTAAACTGGATTCTGATAGGTTTCAGGCCAGTCTTTTACATTAAATTCTTCATAAGTTTTGGGAGTATAATCAGCGTCTACTTTCATAAAACCGTTTGGAGCAAATAACCTGGTGGTAATATCTGTACCATCATTCGCATAAGCTTTTAAACCGGCACCTGCAAAGGAAGGAATTAACATGGCAAAGTCGAATTCCTGAGTTTTGTATTCCCCTGCTAATGTTTCATAATGTATTAAACCTTTTTCAACTTTTTTTACGCCTGCTCTTTTTATCCATTTTACATTATTTTCAGCTAATACTGATTCTGCAAATATTTTAGTAGAAGTAATATATCCATTTCTTTTAACGTATGCACCCGACATACCGAAATCACCTAATTCATATTCATTGGTAAGCCATATTAATTCTGCTTTGTCGCTTAAATTTCTTTGCTTAAATTCATAAGCTACATTGAGTATATATTCAAAAGCAGCACCCTGACAGGTTGCCATAGGATGTCCAGTACCTATTACTATCTTTTGTTTTTCACCTTTTTCTAATTTTGAAAAAACATGCTGTAGATTTTTCCATGCTTCAGAAGCATGAGAATACGAGCAAACAGATTCGGTAAAACCTTTTGGTCCTAAACCTTCAGTAGCTTCAAAATTTAGTTTGGGTCCGGTTGCATTAACCAGAAAATCATACTCAATTTTAAATTGTTCGCCAATTTTACCTTCCGAAGTATATTCGGCTATTACATAGGGTTTTGCATCCTTTACATCTCCTTCAGGATAAATTCCAACTGCTTTTGCCTGATGAAAAATGACACCCCATTTTTTATACACTTTGTCCAACTTAAACCTTACTTCATCCTCTTTCATCCTTCCGACACCTACCCATATATTGGAGGGTATCCACTGATAATAAGGAGAGGGACTGATGACAATGACTTCGTGTTTTTTGCCCAGCTTCTTTTTTAAAAATGCCGTTGCAGTATGCCCTGCAATTCCGGCTCCAAGAACAACTACTTTTGCCATAAAACTAATTTTTAGTTATAAAACAGTTTTTGTTTTAGCAATTTATTAAATGAAATGTAAAATTACTTTTTTTTATATTTTAAACTATAATAAAATGTAAAATATGCAAAGCTCGATAAGAATAAGGCTCCGCCTATCCCTATGTATAATATTGAAAGATATTCTTTAGGTAATGCGGAGTGTCTTAATATGATACCCATCGTCATCATAATGGCAACAACAATATAGGTCTGCCACGACATAAAGGAAAAGGCACAGGATTTATCACCTTTGCCTTTTATTCTGTTGATGTTCTTATCTGCAAATTTTTTGAATTTGTAGCGGGCAAACAATATTGCCAATACTATACCTGAAATAACGATGAGGATGGTATATTTCCCATCGTAATGCAACATCCAGTGATAGGAAAAATTACAAAGCATGAGGCCTACCGAAAACCATAGTAAACCTGCTAATATTAATAACATGGGGGTGTTGATGGCAGGAGTAAATCTCCTGATACTTTTGCTTGTTTTCAAGTTTAATCAGAATTATAACTTAATACTAACAGAATAAGCATATAAAAGTTTTACATATCCTTAGGTTTATTTAATTTTGCAAAAAGCTTATTTCAGCGAATAAAACATAATTTATCAATTCAACCTGTGAAGTATAGATACGAGACATTAAAAAAATAAAAATAATCAGTATGAAACGAGCCATGTGAAAATATTCACACACACGAGGATGTTTATTTGGCGAAACGAAGTTCACGAACACATTAAATAATAATTAAACCTGTGAGTAATTCCATAGGCGAAATTCGAATAGTATTAAAAAAATTAACTAATCAAACAATAACTGCATCAGTTATTTAATTAAATATAAACATATGAAAAGAGTAATGGTATTAACCGGAGGTGGAGATTGTCCGGGTCTGAATGCAGTGATTAGGGCTATTGTAAAACGGGCTGATCAGGAAAAAGACTGGGAAGTTATTGGAAGCATTGAGTCGTTTAATGGCATACTACGCGAACCTACAGAAATTGTAATGCTCGACGACGCTAAGGTTGCAGGCATTCATGTTCAGGGAGGAACCATTATAGGAACTGTTAACAAAGGCGGCCCTTTTGCATGGCCGGTAAAAAACAATGACGGTAGCTGGACTACCGTGGATCGTTCCGACGAAATGATTCGCAAACTCTCTTATATGGGTGTTGATGCTGTTATAAATATTGGCGGTGATGGTTCACAACGGATTTCTCAGAAACTCTTTGAAAAAGGTTTAAATATCATAGGCGTTCCTAAAACCATTGACAATGATCTGGCAGCAACCGATTTTACTTTTGGTTTTCAGACAGCAGTGCAGATAGCTACAGAAGCTGTAGATAAACTGGTTACCACAGCTGCCAGTCACAACCGTGTGTTTATACTGGAAGTAATGGGACGTGATGCCGGCTGGATCGCCACTCATGCTGCCATTGCCGGTGGAGCAGATGTCTGCCTGATACCTGAAATTCCTTATAAACTCGATAAAGTCATAGAAAAAGTTAATTCGCGCTATCACAAAGGCAGAGGCTTTTGTAACATCGTGGTTGCCGAAGGCGCCCTGCCCCATGGTGGTTTTGCAACAGGAGAAAATACACATGAAGTAGGGAACGAACACATCCGCCTGGGTGGTATAGGCGAAAAGCTGATGCTGGATCTGGTTCATGCAGGTATTGAAGCAGATATCAGAACCATGGTGCTGGGCCACCTGCAAAGGGGAGGTACACCTATGGCATACGATCGCGTACTGGCAACCGAATTTGGGGTAAAAGCATTTGAAATGGTGCTGGAAGGACAGTTCGGACACATGGTGGCTTACCGTCATCCCCATATCAATGCCGTGCCATTTACCGAAGCCCTTATCCATCCAAAACTGGTAAAACCCAGAGGCGATATTGTAAGAACTGCCAAGGGTGTGGGGATAGAATTTGGGGATTAATTGAGAAAATTAGGAATTAGGAATGTTGAATGATGAATGATTGTCGGTATATAAACTGGAAAATTTATAATTTAATTATTAGGATTGGTTTACATAGAATTTTCTAATCTTTAAATTGATTTGAGAACTTAAAATCAACCATATTATTTAATTGGATAGGCTGTTTAATGACCACAGTAGCGTAATATGATAAAAAAAGACATAATTGCTGTTATAGGATTCATTGGAATTAATGCAATCTCATTTTTCTTAGTTCTGCCAATAGCTCAAAACCTCGAAAATCAACATTATGGCGATGGATTTCTAATATTACTATATATGGCTTTGGTAGTTGCAATACCATTACTTATCAATAAATATTTCAGTGAACACAATGAGAAAACATTCAGAATTTTGATAGCTGCAATTATTATTTCATTAATAGCTTGGGCTATTAAGTTTTTTTTTCTTAACTGTTCAATATGTTTGATGGCAGGTTAATTCAATAATAAATAATTTCTATTCACCATCCTGATAATTTATGAACTACTTTGTTTGCTGACATAGGTTTTTAAGCCTATAACCCTTTCTTTTTTTATTATCATACCTGTAATTGGCTACTATATTTTGATTAAAAAATATTTTTAGCTTATCGGGCAGTCCTTTATAAACATCTGCAATTGCAATCAAATCGGTGTATGCTTGTTCGTTTATAAATTTAAGTCAATCTTTCCATAAATAACAATAAAAAAACACTTACTTATACCCTCAGTCTTATATATTATTATTACTTTTGTAGTTCAATTCAAAAGGACTATTTTTAAAGTTTACATACTATAAATCAGTTTTTTAAAAAATACAATACAATGGAAAGAAAGAAAAAATTTATTACATGTGATGGAAATCATGCTGCAGCACATATCGCTTATATGTTTAGCGAAGTGGCTGCAATTTATCCTATTACGCCATCTTCAAATATGGCTGAAAACGTTGATGAATGGGCTGCAACCGGCAGAAAAAACATTTTCGGCGATGAAGTAAAAGTAGTGGAAATGCAATCTGAAGGTGGTGCTGCGGGTGCAGTTCACGGTTCTTTACAGGCTGGTGCATTAACTTCAACTTACACAGCTTCACAGGGTTTACTCCTCATGATTCCTAATATGTATAAAATTGCCGGCGAATTACTCCCTTGCGTTTTTCACGTAAGTGCCCGTACCCTGGCTGCACATGCATTGTCTATCTTCGGGGATCATTCCGATATTTATTCATGCCGTCAAACCGGTTTCGCATTCCTTGCAACCGGAAGCGTTCAGGAAATTATGGACTTGGCCGGTGTAGCTCACTTAACTGCTATCAAATCAAGGGTTCCTTTTTTACATTTCTTTGATGGTTTCAGAACCTCTCACGAAATTCAGAAAATAGAAGTACTTACAAATGATGATTTAGCTCCGCTTATCGATTACAAAGCATTACAGGATTTCAGAGACCGTGCTTTAAATCCGGAACATCCTGAAATGCGTGGTACCGCTCAGAACCCGGATATCTTTTTCCAGGCTAAAGAAGCTTCCAATACTTTTTATACCCCAATTCCTGATCTGGTAGAACATTATATGCAGGAAGTTGCAAAAATTACAGGCAGGGTTTATCATCCGTTTACCTATTATGGTGCTGCTGATGCCGAAAATATTATCGTTGCAATGGGTTCAATTACCGATACTACCAAAGAAGTAGTAGATCATTTAATGGCAAAAGGCGAAAAAGTAGGCTTAATCAGCGTACATTTATACCGTCCTTTCTCTGAAAAGTATTTCTTCAACGTTTTACCAAAAACCGTAAAGAAAATTGCTGTACTGGACCGTACCAAAGAAATTGGTGCCAACGGAGATCCTTTGTACCTGGATGTAGTTGAAATGTTCTATAACAAAGCAGTAAAACCAGTTATCATAGGTGGCCGTTACGGATTGAGTTCCAAAGATACCACCCCTGCTCAGATGATTTCAGTTTTCGAAAACCTGAAATTAAAAGAATCTAAAAATCAATTTACTGTAGGTATTGTTGATGATGTAACTTTCCGTTCATTACCTTTGTTACCAGAAGTTAGTATTTCTGCAAAAGGAACTTATGAAGCCAAATTTTATGGTTTAGGTTCTGATGGTACAGTTGGTGCCAATAAAAATTCTATCAAAATCATTGGTGATTCTACCGATAAATATGCACAGGCCTATTTTGCCTACGATTCCAAAAAATCAGGCGGTATTACGGTATCTCACCTTCGTTTTGGAGATACCCCCATCCGTTCACCCTATCTTGTAAATACACCTGACTTTGTAGCTTGCCATGTTCCTTCTTATCTGGAGAGATATGATATGCTGAAAGGTTTGAAAAAAGGTGGTACTTTCCTTATCAATTGCTTATGGAGTGCCAAAGAAACCCAGGAACATTTACCGAATCATGTAAAAAAATACCTGGCAGAAAATAAAATTAATTTTTATATCATCAATGCAACTGCTATTGCAGAAGAAATCGGACTGGGAAATCGTACCAATACCATTATGCAGGCAGCTTTCTTTAAAGTTGCTGAGGTAATTCCATACGAAAAAGCTATTGCTGAAATGAAATATGCCATTAAAAAATCTTATGGCAATAAAGGTGAAGAAATTGTATTAATGAACAATACTGCAGTTGACCGTGGATGCGATGTTATAAAAGTTGAAGTTCCTGCTGAATGGGCTAAATTAAATGAAAGCAGTGGAAGTGACAGCAGAAATATTCCTGATTTTATCCGCAACGTAGTAGAACCTATCAATAACCTGAAAGGAGATGACTTACCTGTAAGTGCATTCCTTGGAAGAGAAGACGGGACTTTCCCTGCCGGAACTTCAGCTTATGAAAAGCGCGGTATAGCAGTGAATGTACCTGAATGGATACCTGAAAACTGTATACAGTGCAACCAATGTGCTTATGTATGTCCTCACGCTGCCATTCGTCCTTTCCTTTTGAACGAAGAAGAAATTAAGAATGCACCTGCCGGTATCAAAACTATCAAGGCAGTAGGTAAAGAACTGGCTGGTCTTGAATTTAAGATTCAGGTAACTCCTTTGGATTGTACAGGTTGCAGCAATTGTTTTGATGTATGTCCTGCCAAAACCAAAGCTTTGGAAATGAAACCTTTGGCTACTCAAATGCCGGAAACTAAAAATTGGGATTATCTGATAGAAAAAGTAAGCTACAAAACTGAACTGGCTCCGAGAGAAAAAACATTCAAAAACAGTCAGTTTGCACAACCTTTGTTTGAGTTCTCAGGTGCATGCGCAGGTTGCGGCGAAACACCCTATATCAAACTGATTACCCAGTTGTATGGTGAAAGAATGATGGTTGCCAATGCAACGGGATGTTCTTCTATTTATGGAGGTTCTGCACCTTCCATGCCATATTGTAAAAACAAAGAAGGTCAGGGACCAGCATGGGCCAACTCATTGTTTGAAGACAATGCAGAGTATGGTTTTGGTATGCTGACTGCTGTAAATAAATTACGTGACAGACTTTCGTTAATAATGACGAATGCTCAAACCAGTACTTGTTGCTCAGATGAGTTGAAAGCATTATTTATGGAATGGATTGCAGCTAAAGATGATGCAACAATATCCAAAGAAGTAAGTGATAAAATCCTTCCATTGGTTGAAAAATGTGATTGTGAATATTGTAAGGATATTTACAAACTTCGTCAGTACCTGGTTAAAAAATCAGTTTGGGTATTCGGTGGCGATGGTTGGGCGTATGATATTGGTTACGGTGGTTTAGACCATGTATTGGCTTCAGGTGAAGACATCAATGTATTGGTTATGGATACCGAAGTTTATTCTAACACAGGTGGACAATCATCAAAAGCAACGCCGGTAGGCGCGGTGGCTAAATTTGCAGCTTCCGGAAAAAGAATCCGCAAGAAAGATTTAGGCGCCATGGCCATGACTTATGGTTATGTTTATGTAGCTCAGGTTTCGATGGGTGCAAGTCAAAGTCAGTATTTCAGAGTATTAAAAGAAGCTGAAGCTTTCCCTGGTCCGTCAATTATTATTGCTTATGCTCCATGTATCAATCATGGTTTGAAAAATGGTATGGGTAAAACACAGGAAGAAGCTAAATTAGCTGTTGAATGTGGATACTGGCATTTGTACCGTTACAATCCTGCACTGGCAGAACAAGGTAAAAATCCGTTTACTTTAGACTCTAAAGAACCAGAATGGGATCATTTCCAGGATTTCTTAAACAGTGAAGTACGTTATACAACATTGAAGAAAACTTTCCCAGTAGAAGCTGCTGAATTATTTAAAGTGGCTCAGGAAAATGCAAAATGGCGTTACGACGGCTACAAACGTATGGCTGCGATGGATTATACCAAATAATCTTTTAAATCTATTTTTAAAAAGCCACATTGAATTTCAATGTGGCTTTTTTGTTTGTGTTTATTGTTAATCATTTTGAAGTATCCATTTAATTTATAATTTTGTAGGTTATTAGCCCAAATATGTAAAAATGAAAAAAACTCCTTTGAAGATTGTATTGCCGGTAATGATGGTAGTTATTATTGTTTTTTATTTTGTATATGCTACATTTATCAACCCTAGCGGTATCGACAAAACGGCTGAAAGCGGTCTTAACATTGATAATGTTTCATTCGACTTTCTCAATGATGAAGAAGAACTGATACCTGCTGTGGCACTTGCTTATTTTATGAAGGGTGATCCGATGATAAGATATACAGTTGCCAATAATACTTCAAAGAATAAAAGCCTCATTGTAGGATGTGAAATACCGGGCTGGGCTCGTCCATTTGAAAATTCCATCACCTTAAAAAAAGAATCAAGCAGGAATGTGGAACTGAAACTTAGTTTTTTTGAAAAACTCAAGCAAAACAATGAAATAAGTGATGCCCAGATCAATTATTATATCAAGGAAAATGGAACCATTATCTGGAATCAGTCGAAATCAATCAAAATTGCAGCCAAAGGAACCATGATATGGTCAAAGGAAGAAGGTGATGATTGTGCCGATTACATTGCTTCGTTTGTTAATCCGAATGATGTAAAGGTTGAAGAAATAATTTCGACAGCCAAAGAGTTTTCTGCCAAAAGACAACTGATGGGTTATCAGATTGGAGATGAAGTATTGCAGGCAAAAGAAACTACAGATGAAGCCCGTGCTATTTTCATGGCATTGCATAAATATGGCATTTCTTATGTAAACAGCCCCTTAAGTTTTGCAGTTGGCAGCACACAAAGGGTGCGTACTCCTTTTGAATCCATTCGGGACCGTTCTGCAAATTGTATTGACGGAGCTGTGCTATTTGCTTCATTGTTCGAAAACCTTGGAATGGACCCCTTGATAATTCTGGGTCCAGGGCATGCTATTGTTGGTCTGCGCTATTATGAGGGCAGTAATCAGACTTTGTTCATCGAAACGACCATGGTGGGTTCATCTGAAGAAACCGTTGTAAAAGAAACTGATGGAAATCAGGAAAACACCACAGAAGTTACAGCTGCAATTTCACCAGCTGTAAATGACAATTTATTTGAGCAGGCATGCCAAAGAGGCAAAGAAACCTTTCAACAATGGAAAGATAACGGTGATGTAAGAATTGTTGACATTAAAAAATGCAGACTCTTGAAAATTTATCCTGCTTTTACAAATTAAAAACTGCTGCATATTTGATTCAAACATTTTTTCCGAACCAGCTTTATAGGTTTTTTATCCGCATTCTATTCATTTGTATAAAAGATCAATCAAAGTTATTTTAGTTGATGCTTTCATTCAAACACATTTTTACCACTGTTTCTTTTAAAAAACTTTATGAAAAAGACACTTTATTAAAAGGAAATTTTACACTATTTTTGTTTACAATATTATTACACGCAATCATCAAAACCAATGTATATAATTGACGAAGAATTTGAGAAAAAAGAAATTTTAAAACGCTATAGAAATATTTTTACAGTGTGGCGGTCGAATATCAGCAAAGAAGATAAATCGCTTATTCGTAAAGCTTTTAATCTTGCAGTGAATGCACATAAAGACACAAGACGCCGTACCGGTGAGCCTTACATTTATCATCCACTCGAAGTGGCTTACATAGCCATACAGGAAATCGGACTCGGAACTACCTCTGTTATTTGTGCGTTGTTGCATGATGTTGTTGAAGACACTGATTATACCATTGCAGATATTGAAGCTCTTTTTGGATCAAAAGTAGCACAAATCATAGATGGGCTTACTAAAATTGAAGAAATTTTTGATCATAACACGCTTTCACTACAAGCTGAAAATTTTAAAAAAATATTACTGACGCTCTCCGATGATGTAAGGGTAATTTTAATTAAACTTGCAGATCGGCTGCACAATATGCGAACCCTGGATGCAATGCCAAAAGACAAACAGCTTAAAATAGCCTCAGAAACTATTTATCTGTATGCCCCATTAGCCCATCGCTTGGGATTGCATGCCATTAAAAGTGAACTAGAAGATTTATCATTAAAATATACAGAACCAGCTGTTTATGAATCTATTTCAACCAAATTAAAAGAATCTGAAATTGAAAGGGCCCGATTTATCGGTAAATTTATCTATCCTATTAAAAAAGCCTTGTCAGATAAAGGATTTAATTTTACAATTACAGGCAGAGCAAAATCAATTTCTTCAATTCGTGGCAAAATGAAGAAGAAGGAAATTCCTTTTAATGAAGTATTTGACCTTTTTGCAATCCGTGTTATTATTGATACACCTATAGAAAATGAAAAAGCGGATTGTTGGAATGTATATACCATCGTTACTGATTTTTACCGACCCAATCCAGACAGACTCCGTGACTGGATATCAATCCCTAAAGGGAACGGATATGAAGCATTGCATACTACTGTTATGAGCCATTCCGGTAAATGGGTAGAAGTGCAGATCCGTACTAAACGTATGGACGAAATTGCTGAAAAAGGATATGCCGCACATTGGAAATACAAAGATGCTGATGTTGAGAATCAAAAATCGGAATCAGGCTTAGACGACTGGCTGAATAAAATCAAAGAAATGATTCAGAATCCTGAATCAAATGCCCTGGATTTTTTAGCTGATTTTAAACTCAATCTTTTTGCTGAAGAAATATTTGTTTTTACACCAAAAGGTGATATGAAAAAACTTCCGGTGAATTCAACGGTACTTGATTTTGCCTATAATATTCATTCAGATATTGGCAATAACTGTATAGGCGCTAAAGTAAATCATAAGCTGGTTGCTGTAAATTATCATCTGCAAAGTGGCGATCAGGTCGAAATCATTACATCAAGTAAACAAAAACCTACTGAAGAATGGTATGAAAATGTTGTAACTGCTAAAGCTAAATTAAAAATAAAATCAGCTCTAAAAGAGGAACACAGAAGCCATGCCGAGGAAGGAAAATTATTGCTGCAGAAACTGTTTACCCAATTGAATATTGAACTCAACAAAACCACTATTGCCACTTTAAAGGATTTTCTAAAAATTCAAAGTACCACCCAAATTTATTATTTAGCTTTTTCAAATGGACTTACGATAAAAGATTTAAAAACCTGCTTTCAAACCGAAGAAAAAACCAATTGGAAAGATTTTATAAATCCTTTTACCATTACAAAAAAAGCTATTTATCAACCTATTGTTTCACTTGCTGAAGAAATCAGAAAACAAATTGTCAATAAACCTGAAACCCTCATGCTTGGCGAAAAAAATGAAAATTTAAAATACAGTATTTCAGGTTGCTGCAATCCCATACCCGGTGATGATGTGATAGGTCTCATTACACCTGATGAAGGTATCAAAATTCACCGTACCAACTGCGAAGAAGCCATTCAGCTTATGTCGAAATACGGTAACCGTATTGTTAAAGCAAAATGGAAAGAAAATGAGCTGATTACTTTTTTAACCGGGATTCAAATCAGAGGAATTGATAAAAGAGGAGTCGTAAAAGATATCTCGCGTGTTATATCGGAAGATTTAAACATCAATATCAGATCTTTTAATTTGCAAAGCAGCGAAGGTATTTTCGAAGGATTGATAATGATATATGTTAGTGATACAAAGCACTTAAAAGACCTTATTAAAAAATTAAAACAAATAGAAGGAATCCAAAAAATTATCAGAATGAGTTAATCGATTACATCATACTTAAAACCTTTTATAAATAGTATATGTCAAAAGTATGCTTATTTAATCAGTTAGCTTATATATTTCTTTATCTGTAAGTTTTAACCTCAAATTTCAAGATTTAACAGTAAGAATTTCCAATAAAAAATTAAATGCTATTTTTTTTAAAATTTATTTATTTATATCAATTATGAATAAGTTTTTTTACTAATTTTATGCATTCAAATAATAACACAAAATGAAACGAGCCATAAGAAAATATTCAGACACACCAGGATGTTTAATTTAGCGAAACGAAGTTCACGAACACATTAAATAATAATTAAACCTGTGAGTAATTCCATCGGCGAAATTTGTATAAGATTAATAAACTTAAGAAAACAAACAATAAACATTTCAGTAATTTAATAAAACATAAACAGATGAAAGAGGTTGTTGATAATACATTTGAATCGGTTAAAAAGCATTTTATTAAATATCTGGAAGCAAACGGGCATAGGAAAACACCTGAGAGGTATACAATTCTAAAAGAGATTTATGCTTTTAACGGCCATTTTGATATTGATTCCTTGTATATAAAAATGAGAAAAAGCAGGTATGCTGTAAGTAGAGCAACTTTATACAATACAATGGAATTATTGCTGAAATGTAATCTGGTTTCCAAACATAGTTTTAACGAAAGCAGCGCCATCTATGAAAAATCCTTTCGTTTTAAACAACATGATCATGTATTAATAATTGATAGCAACGAAATATTAGAATTTTGCGATCCCCGGATTGAAGAAATAAAGAAATCAATTGAAGACCTATATAAAGTCGATGTACTCGATCACTCACTGGTTTTTTATGCGAAAAAAAATATAAATAATAAGAAATAAATAATGAAGAAAGTTGATGTATTACTTGGCCTGCAATGGGGCGATGAAGGAAAAGGAAAAATTGTTGATGTTTTAACGCCTGATTATGATATAATTGCTCGATTTCAAGGTGGTCCAAATGCAGGACATACATTAGAATTTAATGGCATAAAGCATGTATTACATACAATACCTTCCGGTATTTTTCATGAAAATACTATTAATATCATAGGTAATGGTGTTTTAATAGACTTGTTTATATTTCAGAAAGAAATAGATAAACTAAAGGAAAGAAAGGTAGATGCAACAAAAAATTTAAAAATTTCAAAGAAAGCACATCTTATTCTTCCATCCCATAGATTGTTAGATGCAGCTTACGAAAAAGCCAAAGGTCTTTCAAAAATTGGTTCAACACTCAAAGGCATAGGCCCTGCATATACCGACCGCACAGCCAGAAATGGACTGAGAGTTGGTGATTTATTGCATACCGGCTTCATGCAAAAATACAATCAATTAAAAACTCAACACCTGGAAATATTAAAATTTCATAAATTTGATTATGAGAAGCATCTCATTGAAAATATGTCATTTACAGCGTATGAAGCTGAATGGTTGGCTGTTATAGACAATTTAAAAAAGTTTGATCTCATTGATAGTGAATATTATATTAATCAAGCCCTCATTAATAATAAATCAATCTTAGCTGAAGGAGCCCAGGGAAGTATGCTGGATGTTGATTTTGGGTCTTATCCATTTGTTACTTCATCCAATACAATTACTGCCGGAGTTTGTACAGGTTTAGGCGTTTCACCCGATAAAATCGGTAAAGTAATCGGTATCTTTAAAGCTTATTGTACCCGGGTCGGAAGCGGACCTTTTCCTACTGAATTATTTGACAGTGTTGGAGAAAAGCTCAGAGACCAGGGACGGGAATACGGGTCAACCACAGGTCGTCCCCGCCGTTGTGGCTGGTTAGATTTGCCGGCATTGCAATATGCAATTATGCTCAATGGAGTTACGGAATTGGTTGTAACAAAGATAGATGTATTAAATTCCTTTGAAACAATACAGGCGTGCAAAAAATATGATCACAATGGCACGCTTATTGATTATCTACCATTTGAAAGTGAAGAAAACGTATTACAAGCTGTATATGAACAAATAAATGGCTGGAATGGAAACATTAATCAGATTTTAACGTACAATCAATTTCCTGAAAATTTGAAAAATTATATCCGGTATATTGAAGATATTGTGAAAGTCCCTATTACAATTATTTCAAATGGTCCTGATAGAAAAGAAACTATTTTCAGAAATATTTAATTATAAATAACAAAGTTATGAGAACTAAAATTCTTTTATTCCTTATTTTATTGTCAATTAATGTATTAGCTCAGAAAGTTGATGAAGAGCAAGTCCCAAAAGATGTTTTGATCGGCTTAGAAACAATCTACCCTGAAGTTAAAGCAAAATCCTGGGAAATTAAAGATGGGAATTATTTTGCAAGTATAAAAGTAGATGGACAATCAGGTAAAGCTGAAATTACACCGGAAGGGAAATGGATTACATCTAAGTTTCCTGTTGGTGAAAAAGAGTTACCCAGTAATATTGTTAAATATTTTTACGATAATTATGTAGGGTACAAAATTACAATATCTCAATATATCGAAGAACCAAGCGATTATAATTATTATTATTTAAAAATTCAGAAAAAAGGATTAAATCAGGAAGAAAATGGTGAACTTTACTTTGATTTAACCGGGAAATTAACTAAAAATACTGCTCCGGAGATAGTTAAAGTGGATGTTGAAACCAAAAAAGAAGTGGCTTTTGAAGAAGATAAACCTGTTAAAACCAAAAAGAAAAAGGAAGATGTATTAGAAGAAGATAAACCCGTTAAAAATAAAAAGAAAAATATTGAAGCAGATGATTCAGAATCGAATGTAGAAGTTGCTGAATCAAAACCTTTACCTAAAGTGAAAGCCGAAAAATCTTCAAAATCCAGTAAGAAAAAAATGGAAGATGATGAAGAGTATTCCTCAAGAAACGTAGATGTACCTATTGCAGTTAAAAAGTACTTTGATAAAAAATTCCCCAGATCTGAAGAGATTGAATGGACACAAAATGACTCTAACTTTATTGCTGCTTTCTTTTTTCATGAAATGGAACAAAAAGCAGAATTTGCACCTGATGGAAAGATGGTTTCAACAACCACA
>CAIUKU010000478.1 GCA_903899825.1 uncultured Bacteroidales bacterium
GTAATGGATTTTCTAACCAGATTTCATTGCCCTTAGGTTTGAAATAGTAATGCAAATAGTTTATAAATAATCAATTTTAGTAAAGTAGAAGTAAAAAAATAACAATTGATTCTTAGTGCCTTTGTGGCATAAAAAAATTAAGCCTGAATTCGCATTATTTATTATCTTTTTTCAAAAATAGCAAGATATAAAAACACTATCCTGAAAATCTGCATTACTTTTGCAATAAATAAAAAAGTAAATGAAACCCAGACCAGCAACCGCGAAAGATTACCAGGAACGCATCAATAAAGTATTGTTATACATTAACAATCACCTCGGTGAAGAGCTGGATTTAAAACGTCTGGCTGAAATTTCAAATTTTTCTCCTTTCCATTTCCACCGCATCATGCGGGCACATCTGGGCGAAGCATTGGGGGCATATATTGTCAGAATCAGGCTTGAAATTGCTGCCCGTTTGCTGGAATTCAGTCAGGAAGCAATCAGCGATATTGCATGGAAAATTGCATATGAAACACCCTCTGCATTTTCTACTGCTTTCAAAAACCGTTTTGGTGTTTCACCTCAAGAATTCAGAAACAATACTGTAAACAATTATATTTTTAATCAATTTATTCAAAAAGAAAATACTATGAAAATGGAATTGAAACCAAAAATTAAAGAAATCAGCAGCAAAAAAGTGATTTATATTCAGGTTATTGAAGCCTATGGAGGCGAAAAAACAGCCAAAGCCTGGGAAAAACTCTGGGCTTTTGTAAAAGAAAAAAAACTCTATAGCTTTGGCATGGAAAGCCTCGGAGTAAGTCATGACGATCCTGGTATTACAGATGCTGACAAGTGCCGGTATGAAGCCTGCGTAACTGTAAAGAAAGATGTAAAACCTGAAGGTGAAATCGGTGTAAAACAGGTGGAAGGAGGCAAATATGCCATTTTTAAACATACCGGACCTTATGAGATACTTGGAGATGCATACAATCAGATTTTCCGCAACTGGTTACCTCAATCCGGATACGAACTCCGCGATGTCCCTTGTTTTGACAAATACATGAACAATCCTGAAAAAACCAAAGCCGAAAAGCTACAAACTTTCATTTATATTCCGGTTAGTGAAAAGGGTAAAGGGTAAAGGTTAAAGGATAAAGGTTAAAGGAAAAAGGTTAAAGTAAAAAGGAAAAAGCAAAAAGTGCCTATAAATAATTACTTAATAACTTAATAACTATTAACTTAATAACTATTAACCTAATAACTAATCCTTTTCTTTTTCCAATATTTCCTTTAGCCTGGACAAACCTGTTGCAAAATCTTTTCCAACCAGATCGTCCATTTTCATAAATAAAAGCATGAGATTCATAGGATATTTGAATTTGCTTTTAAAACCCCATAATAGTTTTGTCTGGTTTTCTGAAATTTTTGCTGTGGTCATATAAGCTGCGGCAATGCTTTTAAAGGGTTTGATAAATCGTATCTCAAAATCAATTCTTTCGCCTTCGGTTATTTTTATGATTTCCTGTTCTCCATGTCCCACATCTTTTTTTGCACTTTCCCAGGCCGAAACAAAACCTTCTGTGGCATCAATTCCTCTGTATTCTTTTTTCATTTCAGTATCCATTGTTGCCCATTTACTGTAATTGTCCTGATTTTTCAGAAACTTAATATAATCGAAAACTTTTTGTTTGGATTGCATGATATTGATTTCGCGTTCAACTGCTAAATCTTGTTTGACAAACAGGGCTATGATTAAAAAAAAGGCGATCAGACCTAAAAGCCCCAATAAAATTATGATGAAAGTGTTCATTTTCTATGTTTTTAAATATTAAAATTTGTTGAATAAGCTAAAAACAAACAATTTTATGAAAAGTTTGCTTCAAATAATTCAAGACGGAATGAAATATGCAGCCTGCCTTTCCGGTAAACAGCTCATCTAATTCACTATTTTCCCGTTTGCCTGTATCAGGTATGTAATATCAACTTGATCAGGGTTTCAGGATTTGAAGTACAACGGATAAAATATATTCAACTCCGATAGCAATTACAATAAACCCGATTATTCTGGACAAGGCATTCAAACCGGATGCACCCAGGTATTTTACGATGATATTAGAACTCCTCAGAATAAAAAAAGTCAATACTGAGATGGAGAACATGGCTGCTGTTAAAATTGAAATTTCCAACAAACTATTGTATTGCTGGTTGTAAGCTATCAATAATGAAATTGTACCCGGACCAGCCAGCATTGGGATGGCCAAAGGCGTCAGTGTGATATCCGATCGGTTTTGGGCATCTGCTTCTATGGATTTTTTCATGCCTTTGTGTCTGGAAAATGTGCCTGTAAGTAAGGCAAAACCGGAAGTAGTGATAATCATCCCTCCGGCAATTTTCAACGATTGAATACTGATTCCAAAAAAAATCAGTAAGTATTTACCTAAAAAGAATGAAATCAAAAGTATGATAAAAACATTCAATGAAGCATAGAATGCGATGTTGATGGTTTCCTTTTTTGTTTTTTCTTTAGTTAGACCTACAAAAACAGGAACAGTCCCTAAGGGATTCATTATTGAAAAAAGTGCAGCAAATACTACAAAAAATAGATTCATTTTATTTGCAAAATTAAATAATTATAATTGATTAACTGTAATATTATTGTATTGAATTTCCACAAAAAGATGACATTATGCTAATAGTAATATGTACCTAAGAATCGGACTGAAAAATACTAAAAA
>CAIUKU010000479.1 GCA_903899825.1 uncultured Bacteroidales bacterium
CAATACGAAGTTGGGACCGACCTCAAATACTTTACGCTACAAAACAAGCGTTTTAAATAGTGGTGGGACTGGCAAGCAATCCACTGTTTTGGGTCTAATACATAAATAAAAATAATAAAGTTCAATCCAAAACAGATAGGATTGCGCAGGGATTTAAAAAGCGTAGTTTTGAAGTAAAGGATTTGAAGTCTTGATTTTTTCGTTCTTTTTTATCAAGAAAAAAGAACAAAATAAATAAAAATTGAAACTGTCATATATTATAATTATTCTGCCTTAGCGTAGCGGGAAGCTAAGATATACTAAGTTTTATTAACTCTTTGAGAATATGATTTTTATAAAAACTTGTCATTAGTAACGAAGTGAGAAATCTCAATAATATTACTGTTGTAAAAGTTTGTCGGACAATAGTAGTATCAAATCAACAAATTATAAAAAAATAATTAAAACATTACAACTTATTTCAAAAAGTTGCATCTTTGTTATATCATATGAAAGAAATAGATACTATCATAGCCGGATGTCTCAAAGAAAAGAGATCTTCCCAGCAAATGCTATATAAGCATTTCGCTGGCTTAATGTATGGTATTTGTCTTCGATATACAGGAAACCGAGCAGATGCAGAGGACGTACTTCAAGATGGTTTTGTAAAAATTTTTATGAATATCAGCCGTTTCAGAAATGATGGTTCTTTCGAAGGCTGGATGAAACGCATTATGGTAAACACTGCCCTGGGTTTTCTAAGGCAAAAAAATAAAAATCAATTTATTAGTCAGGAGAAAGAAATCCCTGATCTGGTGGATGAAATAGAGATAGAACCTGATATTCATGCACGGGAGTTGATGGAAATCATACGTTCATTACCCGAAGGATCAAGGATGGTATTCAATTTATATGCTATTGAAGAATATACCCATAAAGAAATAGGTGAATTGCTAGGAATAAGTGAAGGGACTTCAAAATCACAATTGTCGAGAGCAAGAAAATTAATAGCACAGCATTATGAAAATTATAAAAAAGCCAATTACATTGCAGTATGAATGAAAAACATAAAATAGATGATTTGTTTAGGGAGGCTCTTCGCGATTATAGGGAAGAATTGCCGTCTGATAAATCCGAAGGGCTTATCTTTCTGAAAATATACAATAATAAATTTTCTCGTTTGCTTAAAATTAGTTTAGGCATTATTGCTATTGCTATACCAATTACATTATTTGCCTATCTTGTATTTAAGAATCATTTGTCTGAATCAGAACAAAAAATGGGTGTTTCTTCAAAAATGATTAACAATGAGTTGAAAACCAATCAAAATATATCATTATCTGAAAATAAATCTGCTAATATCAATAACTTTATCGCTGAAAACAAAACAGCATTCAAAGAAATATCAGCGATTGCAAACCATCAACCTTTGTCTACTACTAATAAACAAATCAACATAATTACAGAGACTCAACAAATAACATCATCAGGAATCTTAGATAAAAAAATACAAAACTCAGCGATCTCTTACAATAATCAGGAAACAGTAACTGCAATTACAGAAAACCAAATAGTTCAAATTCCAATTATTGAGACAAATACGCTAACTCTCGAAAAACAGACATCTGCTGAAAATAGCATTAAAAAACTTGCTAAAAATGAAGAAGCAATTGCTGCTGTTTTTGACGTAAAAAAAATTGATACTGGATTTGATCAACAAAATGAAAAGAATATTAAGAAGAATTTTAAAACTAAAACCGATAATTTATTTGCAATTGAATTTTCAGGCAGTTTGTATCTGGTTGACAGAAAATTAAATGCAGGCACTGAATTTGAAAATCTTGTAAAAATAAGAAACGATAATGAATCCGAAATAGTCAGCTTTTCACCCGGTATAGAATTTATTTATAAAACCGGAGATTTCTTTATACAATCAGGTATCAGGTATCAGCGATTGGGTGAAAAAATTAATTATGAGCTGACTCATGTTGAAACAAATATTAATTCTACTTTATTACACAGAGATACTTTGGTTTATGTGTATAGTATCATCAATCCTCCTGAAGGGCAATGGCAATATGATACCATCTGGTATACAAAAGAGGACACCATTTATACTACATCTCACCAAACAGTAAATGTGCTGAATACTTACAACTATTTTGAAATTCCTTTGCTGCTTGGCAAAAGTTTTGATTTCAATAAATTCAGCATTGATATATCTACAGGAATTTCTTTTGGCCTATTGCTGAAAGCAAATGCTCAGATTTTAACGTCAGATATGCAGACTTTTATAAAAATTGATGACAGGCATTCACCATATATGAACGACTTGACGATGAATTATTTACTGAGAGTTTCGTTCAGGTATTCATTCAATGAGAAAATGAGCATTTTTATGCGTCCTGATGTTAAGCATCAATTGGGAAGTATTCTAAATAATAAGCAATATCCGGTTCAGCAAAAATATACCTTGTATGGAATTGGATTCGGTTTTATGTATAATTTATAACAACTAATAACAATGAAGAAAATAATCTTACTAATAATCATATTTATGTATGGAGCAAACCTTACAAAAGCTTCTACCATAATCATACAGGGTCAGTTGACCAATAGTACAAACAACATTGGAATTGCCAACCATGCTGTAAATGTGTCAGATAGTGTTAATTATTACGATACTTTTATGACAACAGCCAATGGATATTATTATATTGTAATAACGGGTGTAACACCCAGTTCCGGTTTATCATATTACATCAGTACCAGAGATTGTAACAATATACTGCATTATGGAGTTGCTCATTCAACAGTTAATATTACGACCGTAAATTTCAGCATTTGCGACACAACTCCAATTAACTGTCAGAATAGTTTTACAGTAACACATCAGAATTTATTGTACAATTTTTCAGGTTCAGATGTTAACACTTATCCAACCTTATACTTCTGGTCTTTTGGTGATGGCTTTACTGCAAGCGGACAAAATACCAGCCATAGCTATCCACAACCTGTTTCTGGTATTGCAACGTATACAGTTATATTGAATACTAAAACGATATTACCAAATTTTGACACCTGTTACGCTCAGTCATCATTAATTATTAATGTTTCAGGGAATAATCCCATTATCAGCGGTAATGTCAGTGCCGGAGGTTCAAATCCGGATAGCGTATATGTATATTTATATGGAATCAACAATCCAATTGGAAGCTGTGTTTTGATAGATACTACAAGTATTGATACATCTGGTTTTTATTATTTTAATAGTTTTACTGTTAATTATCCGGCCTATATCCTTAAAGCTAAACTAACGGATAATAATGCTTTAAACAGTTTATATATCCCTTCCTATTATGATTCCCTGTATTCCTGGGTAAACTCACCGCCAGTTTATCCTGTAACGAACAACGTTCAGTACAATATATATCTTATTCCGATTATTTCGACGCCTTCAGGCACAGGAAGTATCAGTGGAAATATTTCAGAAATGAGTCCAAAATTATCCGGATTATCGGTAACATCCGGAGTGGAAATATTGCTGCTGAACCTCAATAATAAACCCATACGAGTTACTTATACCGATAATTCAGGGCATTATAGTTTTACAAATCTTCCGTTTGACAACTATAAAGTTTTTGTAGAAATAACAGGAAAAATGTCAGTTCCTGCCAGTTTAACATTGAACATTTCTATGCCTACTGCCAATAATATTAACTTTGTAGTCAAAGGAAATTCCATTGCACTGGCTGTGGATGACGAAACCAACCTCAGCAATTTAATAAGTGAAATTTATCCAAATCCATTACAGCATGATGCTTATATTGATTTTTCATTGACGAAATCCGAAAATCTGAAGCTGCGAATTTACAATCAGCTGGGTGAAATTCTTCAGGATTATTACCTGGAAATACAAGCCGGTAACCAGCAACATCTGCTCAAAACACAAGCGTTGAAAGAAGGAATTTATACCCTTCAAATCATCAGTAATAAAAGCTGTATTTCAAAGAAATTTATCAAAATAAAATAATTAGCCGGAAATAAATTACAACCATTTCGGTAGATTGACATCTTACTATAAAATACTTCTTATAAATTTAATTCAATGCGTCATGAATAAAAAAATACTTTTGGTTTTGGTTATAGCAATGATGGGACTTGTTAAGTTTAACAATGTTTATTCTTTTAATATTTTTGGAAATGTACATGTGATGGGGTCAAATATACCTGTACCAAATCATGCAGTATATATTACTGACAGTATAAGTTTTTATCATGTAGTTTATACAGATAGTACTGGTTTTTATCAGGATACTGTTACCCCATATTCAGGAATGATGTATGTATCTACTTTTGATTGCAATAATCTTCCTCATGTTTTAACAATGAATTGGACAGGTAATGGGACTATTTTACCTTTGATGACTATTTGCTATAGTAATATTGATGCAGGCTTGCTATCAGTCATTTATCCTGATCAGACTACCACTACCGGTGATACCATTGCCCCAAAAATAAAAATAAAGAATTATGGCAATCAGCCGATTACCTCTCTACAATTAGGATATAAAATATACCAGTATCCAACAGTTATTGAAAACTGGACCGGAAATTTACTCAAGGACAGCAATTTAATTTTTACATTTTCCACAAAATACATTACGCCTTCATCAAATTATAATATCATTGCATTTACACATTTATACGGGGATACTATTATAATAAATGATACTTTAAATAAATATATAGCTGTTACTCCTGCTCTATTGGATGCAGGAGTAACTGAAATCCTTAGCCCATTAAATCCGGTTCAAACTGGAGATTATATCCCGATAAAGGTTAAGATTAAAAATTACGGAACTCAAACTTTAACGAATTTACAGATAAATTATAAAATAAATGGTCAGCTTATGCCTGCCATGAACTGGGCTGGAAGTTTAGCACATGATAGTCTGGACATTGTGACATTGGGCAGCTATTTTGTTTCGAACGCAAATGGAATCAGTTTAATCGCTTTTACAAATCTGAACGGAGATATGTATCACCCAAATGATACAGCTTATAACTTTATTTATGTAGTTCCTCTACATGATGCAGGCTTAATTGAAATCATCAATCCAGATTCTATAAATACTACTGCCGGTGAATTGATTGCACCTAAAATAAAATTTAAAAATATAGGTTCTCAACCCATAACTTCTCTGCAATTAATATATCGGATTATTGGACAATCGAACAGTGTCGTTGAAAACTGGACAGGAAATTTGTTAAAGGATAGTACTGCTATATATACATTCACTACAAAATACATTTCTCCAGCTTTAGATTATGTTATTAAAGCTTCCACATTTTTACCCTTGGATAGTATTAATTATAACAATGATATTTATAAAAACATTACAGTAAATCCAGCCCTGTTAGATGCTGCTATTGTAGAAATTATCAGCCCGGGAATTAGCGTTTGTATGGCGATGGTTCCCGTAAAAATAGTTATTATTAATAATGGGTTAACTCCTTTGGATTCAATTCCTGTTTCATTTCGACGAAATAACCTTACTCCAATTAATGCGATATGGACCGGAAGTCCATTGCAAAGCGGTGATACCATCCATTTTACATTTCCAACCTTAATGACGGTTCCTGGCGGTGTTTCATTTAGTTTTTGTGCATATACAAATTTAGCAAATGATGGTTATAAGTATAACGATACTACCTGTAAATCAGTTCAAATAAGCAATCAACAAATCCCACAATATATAACTATTACTGGTGATGATACTGTAGTCATTAATCAAAACAATGTGACTTATACTGCAGTTCCTTATCCTAATATTAATTTGTCAACTTCACAATTTATTTGGACTTTACCAACAGGATGTATTTTAAACTCAAGCAACATTAATACTATCAGTGTTAATTACGGAAATACCGCTTTATCGGGAAATATAAGCTGTAAAGTAATAAATCAATGTGGAGTATCTCCTACTTCCTATTTATCTGTTCATGTTTTTGGAACTCCGCCACCACCGGTGATACATTCGGATGGAGGAAGTGCGTTGATTTCAAGTTATAGTACAGGTAATCAATGGTACAATACAAGTGGTGCTATTTCGGGCGCCAATCAGCAAAGCTATTCTCCAACCGTAGTTGGTGATTATTATGCGAAGGTTACACTGGCTGGCTTCACTTCTGCAGCATCCAATATTATTCATTTTCCTTTTGTAGGTATCGAAGAAACTTTCGAAAGTTATAATGTCAGGGTTTACCCTAATCCATTTACCGCCAGCACTACTTTTTACTTTTCCCTGAAAAGAAATACGTATGTGCGTTTGAGTTTATTGGATATTACCGGAAAAGAGATTGCTGTTATTTACGAAAATAAGGCTGAAAAAGGAGATCATCAGATTGAATTCAATGCTGAAAATTATAAAAGCGGCATTTATTTTTACCATTTAAAAACCGGAGAAAACAATATGAATGGAAAACTA
>CAIUKU010000480.1 GCA_903899825.1 uncultured Bacteroidales bacterium
TGATATATGATTTATAAATTCTAAGTAATTGAACGAATATTATATTTCTATCTTTCCGGATTTATTTTTTTTGATTTTTCCACTTTGAAGTATAAAAAGACTTTCGATAAATATTTCTTAAATATTTTTCAAAATAGGTTCACACAAAGATACAACGTTATGGATTGAATTCCAAACATTTTACCTAAAAAATCGTTGTTTAGCTTTAGTGTATTTATAAAGGCAAGGAGGAGATGATAATTATCAAATGCTACATATTACTGGGTAATAAATTTAGTTAAAAATATGTATATTATGCAGATTTATTCTAAAAAATGCATAAATATAGATGGTAAGAGTAATAAAAGATCCTTCTCTATTGCTAGACCTGAAAAGGATAGAAGGTGAATCTTGAACCGGATTAAAAAATTTATAAATTAATTGTACCTACTTCTGCAATTTTAAAAATCAAGTATTAATTCAAAGTCTTTTTTTTATCATCTCAGTTTGTTTTTCAAATCCGGGTTTACCTAATAAAGCAAACATATTGTTTTTATAGGCTTCAACACCGGGTTGGTCAAATGGATTTACATCCAATACATAGCCGCTTAATCCACAGGCGTATTCGTAAAAATAAATCAACTCGCCTAAATTGTATGCGTTAATTTCCGGAAGGGAAATCCTGATATTGGGAACGCCACCATCAACATGTGCAATGCAGGTGCCTAATTCTGCCATTTTATTGACTTCATTGATTCTTTTTCCTGCAATGAAATTTAAACCATCCAGGTTCTCTTTTTCGAATGGTACATCAAGCTGATGATTTGGGTTATCAATACTCAGTACTGTTTCAAATATATTTCGCAATCCTTCCTGTATGTATTGCCCCATTGAGTGTAAATCGGTAGTAAAACCAACGCCGGCAGGAAATATTCCTTTGTTTTCTTTGCCTTCACTTTCGCCGTATAATTGTTTCCACCATTCAGTTAGGTAAAACAAATTGGGTTGGAAGTTAACCATGATCTCTATCGTTTTTCCCTTTTTATATAAGGCATTGCGTAAAGCAGCATATTGTGAAGCTATATTGGTTGTAATATCTGAAGAAGCGGACAGATGAAGCTGCATGTTTTTAGCACCTTCTATCAATTTCCGGATGTCAAAACCTGCTACAGCAATGGGCAGCAAACCTACCGGAGTCAATACAGAAAAACGCCCACCCACATCATCGGGCACTACATAGGTTTGATATCCTTCATCATCTGCCAATTTTTTTAATGCACCTTTTGAGTGGTCTGTAATAGCAATAATACGGTGTTTTGCATTTTCTTTGCCATATTTTTTCTCCAAATGATTTTTTAAAATTCTGAAAGCAACAGCTGGTTCTGTAGTTGTTCCTGATTTTGAAATAACTGTTAAGGCATAGTCTTTTTGATCCAGAATTTCCAGTAAATCAGAAAGATAATCTTCACTTAAGTTCTGTCCTGCATAAATGATTAAGGGATGTTTACTGTCTTTTTTCAAAGCTGCAAAATTATGTTGCAATGCTTCAACAACAGCTCTTGCACCCAGATAGGAACCTCCGATACCAATTACGACATATATTTCTGCCATAGAACTTATGGCATTGGCATTGGCTTCTATTTTTGCAATCAGGCTTTCATCAATTTCCGAAGGAAGATTTACCCAGCCTAAAAAATCATTGCCTTTGCCGGTTTTGTTCTGCAAAGCCTGATGACTTTTATGGATATCATTTTGAAAAGCATTGATTTCTTCGTCTGAAACGAATGATTTTAGGTTGCTATCATCTAATTTTATGTGTATCATGATGGTGTTGGTTTAAAGTTTCAAAGATAATAAAAAAGTCAGAAGAAAGAAGATCGAAGAAGAAAGAAAATTCATCAAATTCTTTGTTTTTTATTTAAATAAATAACATCAATAACTAAGTCTATATAGAAACTGAAAAACTATATCTTTCCTCAGCCTTCCAATTTCTTTCTTCAAGCTTTTGACTTTTGTTTATCAACATTTAATCAAATACATTTGATTGAATTATTAAATAAATTATTGTGCTATTATTCTTAAAATCCATTCAATTTCATAGTAACAGTTGGAATCAGCAACAAAAACCCAACAATACTTAGAATAAGAATCAGTGGCCAGGCCCATTTGAACCATTTATTGAATGGAATTCTTGCTATTTCCAATACACCTATCAAAACACCTGAAGTTGGAGTAATCAGATTTGTAAAACCATCGCCGATATGGAAAGCAGTTACAGTAGCCTGTTTGGATAAGCCGATCATTTCAGAAATATCCCTTAAAATGGGCATGATCAAAGCAGCCTTTGCAGTTCCTGAAGTGATAATCATGTTTAAACCGGATTGAAAAACATACATCAGCGAAAGCGTTGCTATATTTCCCATACCCATCATGGATTGAGAGATGCCATGCAATAGGGTATCTATCACTTTACCGTCTTCCAGAATCACAATAATGCCTCCTGCCAAACCCACTACCAATGCTGCCGACATAATATCTTTAGCACCTGCCACAAAAAGTTTGGTAATATCATTGGGTCCTTTGCCCATCGCAATACCTGCAATTAGCGCCATGGTAAAGAAAAGAGCTGCTATTTCTTTTAACTCCCATTGAAAACCCATTACACCGACCATCAAATAGGCAATAGTAAACAGCAAAAGATTAAGCACAAAATATTGTATTGATTTCCGGGCAGTTATAAATCCAAAAACAATAAACATTCCGCTTAAAATCGGCAACATCGGCAACTTAAAAATGGATTGACCAACCTTAAAATTGTTAATAGGAAGCCACACAGCATAAATCACAGAAGCAATTAATACAACGGCATAGGCAATCCAGGTTTTATTAAGTGAAGGCTGGCAAATTTCAACATTTGCCTGAATGTGGTGCAAACGCCAGTATTCATCTTCATGATAAACAGGCGATTTTGCAGGATTCTTTTTTATTTTAGCCGCATAACGCAAAACAAATCCAATACCTACAAAATTGACTACCACCCATATCACCAAGCGGTATTCAATACCGGAAAACATTGGTAAACCGGCTATTTCCTGAGCAATTCCCAATGTAAATGGATTAAGCAAACAGCCTGCAAAACCTATCCCGGCTCCAATAAAGCACATACAAACGCCGACGATAGAATCATATCCCATTGAAACAGCCAATGGCACGAATATGATGACAAAGGCAATGGTTTCTTCACTCATTCCAAATACGGCTCCAAAGAAGCTAAACATCAGCATTACCAATGAAATAATGATATTATTTACACCAAGTTTCTTTAAAAGCCAATATCTTTCAAGTTGCTGGCTTTTTATCAAAAATGAACTTACACCAGCATCAATAGCTTTGCTTTCATTTAGAATCCAGAAAGCACCTCCAAGTATCAGAATAAAAACAATAATACTCGGCGAACGAACAAATCCTTTATAGAAAGCAGAAAATATTTCCCAGGTCTGGGGTTGCTGATCAACCTGATGATAAGAATCAGTTTGTATAACTGTATGCTTATTTCCATTGGTTTCAATGGTTTGACGGTTAAATTCTCCGGCAGGTACTATCCAAGTAGTAATAGCGGCAAGTAAAATAACAAAAAAGACAATTACATAAAGTGTGAGGAAATTTCTTTTTTAGCATAGGATAAATTTTTATTGCTTCAAAAATACTAAAATTATTTAACAAATTGATTTTTCATTTAACTAGTTATTGACAGATTTTAAAAAAAATGATATGATTAAATAAAAAACATTAATTTTGCTCTTTATTATCATTATTAGGTATAATTAATGTAGTATGCAAAATTTTTCAGGAACTATCACTTCAAAATTACCAGGTACAGAATCGTCTATATTTGCTGTTATGTCTGCTTTGGCCAACGAAAACGGTGCTATCAATTTATCTCAGGGTTTCCCTGATTTCCCGATTTCTGAAAAGCTTATAGAATTGGTTCATAAGTATATGAAAAAAGGCATGAATCAATATGCACCTATGCTTGGGATACCGACTTTGAGAGAAGTAATAGCTGAAAAAGTCTTTAATACGTATGCTGCTACTTATCACCCTGATAAAGAAATTAATATTACTGCAGGCGCCACACAAGCATTGTATACTATCATTTCTGCTATGATTCATGATGGTGATGAAGTGCTGATTTTTGAACCTGCTTACGATAGTTATATACCTGCCATCAGAATTAACGGAGGTATTCCGATTCACGCCCAATTACAGGCTCCGGATTATCATATTGACTGGGATATTGTTAAAAAGATGATCAATAAGAATACAAAAATGATCATCATCAATTCTCCTCAAAATCCTACAGGCAGCATTTTGAAAAAGGAAGATTTAAAAATGCTGAGTAAACTTACTGAAAAGACTGATATTGTGATAGTAAGTGATGAAGTATATGAACATCTGATTTATGACGGAATTCGTCACGAAAGTGTTTGTTATTATCCTGAATTGGCAGAAAGAAGCTTTGTTGTATATTCTTTCGGAAAAACATTGCATGCAACCGGCTGGAAAATGGGTTATGTATTAGCACCTGAAAATCTGATGAAAGAATTCAGAAAAGTGCATCAATTCAATGTATTTACCTGTAATACACCCATACAATATGCTATTGCTGAATATTTAAAAGATCAGGAAAATTATATTCATTTAAATGAATTTTATCAGCAAAAACGTGATTTTTTTGTGTCACTGATTAAAGATTCCCGGTTTAAAATTATACCTTGTTTTGGTACTTATTTTCAATTACTTGATTTTAGTAAAATTACAGACGAAAAAGAAACTGATTTTGCTATCAGAATGACCAAAGAATACAAACTGGCTTCTATTCCTCTTTCACCATTTTATCATAATAACAAAGATAACAAAATGTTACGTTTTTGTTTTGCAAAAACAGAAGATACGATGAAAAAAGCAGCAGAAATTTTAAATAAGATTTAGTAGCTTTTTATTCTTTTCTTTTTTTGATAAGTATAATTTTTAGTACTTTCAAAATTATTCCCATAATTAGAAGAATATTGACGAACAGGTAGGTAATGCTGAAATCTTTTACAAGCATATAAGTAAAGAAAACAACACCAATTATTCCTATAATCACAAAGCTTGCATGGTAAGTGATTTTCTTCTCCCATTGGTATCGATTAGCAAAATAATAGACAATCAATGAAAGAATGAATGCTGTTAATAGAATGTATAGATTGAAATTCATATTATTTCCGTTTTCTGAGTTTTAATATTTTTGTTTTATAATCTATTGAAGCTTTAAATTTAAATAAAATATCACTACCCAATACGCCATCAAAAGCTTGTAAACCCAATTTCTCATAAGATTCATTTACATGCTGCATATCTATCACAATAGAAAGATAATTAAAAATTTCAATTTCTCCTATTTTTAGGCTTCCCAGCATTACAGATTTACTTATTAATGTATTGGTTCCCAATCCTGCAGAAAGAATTTCGTTGTCGGTAAATGTAGTATTATCAATAAAGTTTGCAATTCTTGTTAAATCGAAAACAGTTTTAGAGGCACCTGTGTCTATGAGTAAATAAGCTGATTTTTGATTTATTTCAACTTCAATTAAAAGATGATAACCACTGTCTTCTATTTTAATAAGTTGAAAAGGGATTTTTGTAATCATTGTTTAAGGGTGTAAAGTTTTTTAAAAGTAAGAAGCCTGAAGTCAGTAGCACGAAATCTGATTGTATTCTATTATTTATTTATAATTCATCATTAATAATTCATCATTAATATACAAAGCTACTTCCTCCTAAAAATTCGCGTAGAATCGAAGTTGGAGGAATTTCTCTTTCTGAAATTGGTAAGAAGTAAGATATGAATTTCAGTAAACGAACGGCTTCTGCATATTCGGGCATATTTTCGGGTACTACTTTTAAAATAGGTTCTGCAAATGTTTTTAGCACCCCTAATTCATATAACAAAGCAGAGTTGAACATGATATCTGCATTCTCCTGATAAGGGAATATGTTTTGATCTTCACCTTTTCTAACACTTTCCCAACGTTTTAATGTATCTAATGCGCTATATCCTCTGCTACGGTAATCGCGTACAATTCTTCTTATCAAACGGTTATCTGTAGTAGGAATTGGATTTTGCTTATCAATGGCAAGCTGTGTCAAAGCTGAAACAAAAATACGGTATTTCATTTTTGCTTCAATCAAATGTGTAAGTTTTGGATTGAGACCATGAATACCTTCAATGATAATTAAGCTGTCTTTTGAAAGTTTCATACTGGTATTGTTATAAAATCGTTTGCCTGTGATGAAATCAAATTTTGGAATTTCAACCTCATGTCCATCCAGTAAATCCAGTAAATCCCTGTTAAATTGTTCAATGTCCAAAGCCTCTATGCATTCAAAATCATAATCTCCATTTTCATCTTTTGGAGTAAACTCTCTGTTGATAAAATAATTATCCAATGATATTTGTACCGTTTTAAATCCAAGGACTCTCAATTGAACCGACAATCGCATGCTAAAAGTTGTTTTGCCGGAGGACGAAGGTCCGGCAATCAGGATTAACCTGGTTTCATTTCTTTTTTTAAAAATACTGTCAGCGATTTTGGCGATTTTTTTTTCGTGCAAAGCCTCAGATATCTGTATCAATTCATTGTCTCTTTTTTCATTTACTGCAGTATTCAATGAACCTACAAATGGAACTTCAAGAATTTCACACCATTTTTTATGTTCACGGAAAATCTTGAACATTTTATTTTGAACTACTATTTCATCAATTTCTTCAGGATGTTTTTGTTTGGGAACCTGTAAAAGTAAGCCATTAAAATACTGAACAATATTAAATTTCTTTAAATAAGCAGTGCTTGGTACAAGGTAGCCATAGAAGTAGTTAATGGTGTTATCTAAATGATATACTGATGAATATAGCTGATTCCTGGTTTTAAATAATAAAAGTTTATCATAAAGACCACTTTCTTCAAATAAAGTTACAGCTTTTGTAGTTAATACTTCTTTTCTGATGAATGGAATGTCCATCTCAATTATTTCCTGCATTCTTTTTTTTATAAGCGCAATTGTATTCCCATCAAGAAACAGATGTGAATTGCTTACTTCACAATACCATCCCTTTGAAATAGAATGTTCTATACTTAAAGATGCTGAAGGATGGATGTCTTTTATAGCTTTAAACAATACAAAAGCCAAAGAACGAATATACATTCTAATGCCAATGTGATGGGTAATGTCAATAAATTGTATGGTTTTAGGTTTGAAAACCTGATAATTTAATTCTTTTAATTTATTATTAACCAGTACACCCAGTATTGGCTGTTTAAGACAGATTTGCATATCTGTAGCTATTTCACTCAACTTGGTTCCAATCGGATATTCTTTTTTAATATCGCAATTGGTACAAATAATTTCAATCATAATTATGCTTCTGTTTCAAAAATTCAATAACAAAGTAACGGAAATTTTATGTATTTTATTGAATTCTTATAGAAATCATTTGTAAAAATGACAATTATACATATGATTCTTGATATGTACCAAAAAGGCTTTACTTTAATATAATTTAGTCATTAAAGACAA
>CAIUKU010000481.1 GCA_903899825.1 uncultured Bacteroidales bacterium
AAAATCCGGAAGATTTTCCAATGTTTTAAATTATAATTACTTAAAGCTTTTAAAAAATCCTCCAACTTTCCGAAACAATTCTGATATTTGAACATTTAATATTCATATAAATATATAGCCCTATTTTTGCTTTTTTGGCTTCAATGATTTAGTATTTCCTTTTTCTTCTAAAAGTTTAATGCTATCAGCTATTGGTAAATTTTCTGGCATGGTACCTCCAATTTCTTCTATTGTTTTGCGAATCTTTTTTCCAACTTCAAAATGGATATTGTTTGCTTTTTGCTTTCCTTTAATATCTTCTTTACGTAGTTTTTCTTCGGTTTGAGTAGCACGAAAAAGGTTAGCTGCAAGTTCTGTACTACCCATGTGATCGAGTATTTGCTCGTTTTGTTTCAAGCCTTTTCTCTTATGAATTGCTTTTGCGTTCAAACCTCCATAAAGCCCCATATAACCATGATTTTGAAAAACAGCATAATCAACAGGTTCAATTACACCAGCTTTTTTGGCAGTATCGGCTAACTGAATGTTATGTTTTTTCATCTCAAACCGTAAGAATAATCGCTTTTCATCTTCTGTACTTAGGCGATTGTATTCGTCCATTTGCCTAATCTCCTGTAATCTTGTTTGAACAGCAAAATAAGTTTGACCATATGCAACAATTTCTTTACTTGGATCCGCATTTTGAACAATTAAATAACATGCATAGCGAGATAATTTTACACTCGTATATTTTTGCTTAGCACCCTTACCATGCTTTATCTCCTCGAGGTAATCCTCGAAGTGATCCTGAATATCATATCCACTGTTTTTGCATGCTTCTTTTGCTCTGTCAATTACAGGTAAAAAATGTCTGTATTCAGAGTATTCTAATATTTTGGAGATTTTCCTTGCACCCCAAAACTCATTTCCATATTCATCAACTTCACGAATTTGTTCAAAAATACTTTTGTGAATGTTAGTTCTATCTTGTATCATATTGTTAATTTTTATAGACAATTATTATACGATTTTCCCCACAAATATACAACTTATTCTTACTTCAAAAAAAATTCATAACTTTCCGAAACAATTCTTATTTTTGCATTCTTAATAATCACAATAATATGTTGTTTGGCTATTAATTTTTGACGTTGTCAGGTGCAAGTACGCCGACAGGTCTTTCGGAAAACATAATCTGTCAGCGTTTTTAGACCTGACAGCGTTTATGTTAAATCAAACAACATTAAATCAAAGTCAGAACAATGCAGATTTCTCCTAAATACAATCCTCAGGAAACTGAAAATAAATGGTACAGCTTTTGGATGGAAAAAGGACTTTTCCGTTCAACACCCAATGAAAAGCCACCCTATACCATTGTAATACCTCCGCCTAATGTTACCGGTGTACTCCACATGGGTCACATGCTCAACAATACCATTCAGGATGTCATTATCCGCCGTGCCCGTATGCAGGGCTTTAATGCCTGCTGGGTTCCCGGCACCGATCATGCTTCCATAGCAACTGAAGCCAAGGTTGTAGCTAAACTAAGGGAAGAAGGAATACAGAAAAAAGATATTTCACGGGAGGAATTCATGAAACATGCCTGGGAATGGAAAGAAAAACATGGAGGTATTATTCTCGAGCAACTCAAGAAATTAGGTGCCAGTTGCGACTGGGAACGGACCAAATTCACCATGGATGCCGATATGTACGAATCCGTTATTCAGGTTTTTGTTGATTTATACAATAAAGGACTGATTTATCGCGGGGTTCGTATGGTGAACTGGGATCCAAAGGCACTCACAGCCGTTTCCGATGAAGAAGTAATTTTCAAAGAACTTAATTCCAAACTTTATTATATAAAGTATTTTATCGAAGGTAGCAACGATTTCATCACCGTTGCCACTACCCGTCCCGAAACCATATTAGGCGATACCGCAGTTTGTGTGCATCCTGAAGATGAAAGATACGCTTTTCTGAAAGGGAAAAAAGTATTGGTACCCTTGCTCAATCGTGCAGTTCCGGTTATTTTCGACGAATATGTCGACCGTGAATTCGGTACAGGTTGCTTAAAGATTACACCTGCCCACGATATCAACGACTATAACCTTGGTCTCAAATACAAACTGGAAACCATAGATATATTCAATGACAATGGTACACTGAATGAAAAAGCGCAGTTGTATGTTGGCGAAGACCGCTTTGCTGTTCGTAAAAAGATCAGCAGGGAACTGGAAGAAAAAGGCCATCTGGCTAAAATTGAAGAATATACCAATAAAGTAGGTTATTCTGAAAGAACCGATGAAGTAATAGAACCAAAACTCTCATTGCAGTGGTTTATGCGCATGGGGGATATGGCAAAACCAGCATTAGACGTGGTAATGAACGACGACATTAAGTTTCATCCTGTCAAATTTAAAAATACCTACCGCCACTGGATGGAAAATGTAAAGGACTGGTGTATCTCCCGTCAGTTGTGGTGGGGACAGCAAATACCGGCCTGGTACCTTCCCAATCGCGAAATTGTGGTAGCCATGAATGTTGAAACTGCTCTTATTAATGCCCGTCAGAAATTTCCTGATCAGAATTATCAACTGACTGATTTAATACAGGACGAAGACGTACTGGATACCTGGTTTTCATCATGGTTGTGGCCCATATCGGTTTTCGACGGCATCCGCAATCCTGATAATGCTGACATCAATTATTACTATCCAACCAAAGACCTGATTACCGCTCCCGAAATTCTTTTTTTCTGGGTAGCCCGTATGATTATGGCCGGACTGGAATACCGCAAGGAGATTCCATTTAAAAATGTTTACCTTACCGGTATTGTTAGGGATAAACTGGGTAGGAAAATGTCTAAATCACTCGGAAATTCACCTGATCCAATCATGCTGATGGAACAGTACGGTGCCGATGGTGTCAGGGTTGGCATGTTGCTTACGTCACCTGCAGGCAACGACTTGCCTTTTGACGAAAACCTGTGTGAACAGGGACGTAATTTTACCAATAAGATATGGAACGCTTTGCGATTGGTAAAAGGATGGGAAATTGATACCATTATCCCTCAACCTGAATATGCCAGAACAGCCATTCAATGGTTTGATGCAAAACTAAATGAAACCTTCGCTAATATTGAAGATCATTACGAAAAATATCGTTTGAGTGATGCACTGATGACTACCTATAAACTGATATGGGATGATTTCTGTTCCTGGTACCTCGAAATGATCAAGCCTGTTTATCTTCAACCAATTGACAAAAGAACTTACGATGAAACCATTGCAATTTTCGAGAAACTGATGAAGATACTTCATCCGTTTATGCCATTTATTACCGAAGAAATCTGGCATTTACTCAATGAAAGAACTGAAGACGATTGCCTGATGGTAGCGGATATGCTGAAGCATGAAAATTCTGATCCATTGATACTGCAACAATTCAATACAGCTTTGGATGTAATTATTGCCATCAGAACTTTGCGTAAAGAAAAGAATGTATTGAACAAGGAAAGTATCTCGCTATTCATACGCAAAAATAACAACGAAATGCCTGATACAACATTTGATGCTATTGTTGCTAAACTTTGCAACATCGACAAAATCGAATACATCAACGAAAAAATGGAAGCTGCCCAAAGTTTTATAGTGAAAAATACAGAATTTTATGTTCCTTTGTCACAGGAAATCGATGTGGAAGAAGAACTGGCTAAATTAGCTGTTGAACTGGAATACGCTCATAAATTTCTGAATGCTGTAAAAATGAAGTTAAGCAACGAAAGATTTGTAAACAGCGCTCCTGCTCAGGTAGTTGATCTGGAAAAGAAAAAACAATCGGATGCCGAACAAAAAATAAAAGTACTGGAAGAACAAATTACAAAACTTAAATAATAAACCTCTCCTAAATCCTCTCCAAAGGAGAGGACTTTTGGAATACTGTTAAATTTCAGATAGTTATTAAAAAAAGAAAAAAATTTACTTTATAAACTTTCTAACTTTACAAACTTTATAAACTTAATCAAATGAAGCAATATCAAAAAATAAACAATGTACTGGGTTGGTTCACTTTCCTGATTGCTGCAACAGTTTACCTGATGACAGCTGAACCAACAGCAAGCTGGTGGGATTGTGGCGAATATATAGCAACTGCTTTTAAATTACAGGTTGGTCACCCGCCGGGAGCACCTACCTTTCAGCTGTTTGGGAGAATATTCACCTTGTTTGCAGGGAATGATGTTACAAAAGTAGCTTATATGGTTAATGCCATGTCTGCTATCTCAAGTGCATTCTGTATTCTTTTTCTGTTCTGGTCCATTACACTGCTCGGGAAAAAAATAATGGTAAAAGATGGTGAAATGACTTCAGCTAAAATGACAGCACTTTTTGCCAGTGGTTTTATAGGTGCCCTGGCTTATACTTTCTCTGATTCATTCTGGTTTTCAGCTGTTGAAGGTGAAGTATATGCTATGTCGTCTTTCTTTACAGCTTTGGTATTTTGGGTGATCCTTAAATGGGAAAGTGTAGCGGAAGAAAAGCATTCTTTTCGATGGATCGTATTGATTTCATTCCTGATCGGGATCTCTATCGGTGTCCATTTATTGAATTTACTGGCAATTCCAGCCATTGTTTTTGTATATTATTTCAAAAACTTCAAAACTACCCGAAAAGGCAATATTATTTCTTTTTTAATAGCTTTCGTAATGTTAGCGACTATTCTATGGGGTATTGTTCCCTGGATTGTTGATTTTGCAGGCAAATTTGAATTGCTGTTTATTAATGGTGCAGGCTTGCCGTTCAACTCAGGAACTATTATTTACTTTATAGTATTGTTAACAGGTATTATTTTTGGAATCAGGTATACAACCCGAAAAAAGAAAGTAATATTAAATACTGTATTTGTTGCTCTTATATTTATTTTAGTAGGATATTCATCCTTCTTTATTCTCGTCATTCGTGCCAATGCCGGTACACCTATCAATGAAAATAATCCTAAGGATGCCATCGGTTTGTTATCTTATCTGAACCGGGAACAATATGGTGATAACCCATTGGTTTACGGTCAGTATTTTAATGCCCGTCCCACCGGTTCTAAAGAAGGATCTACTAAATATGTAAAAGGTAAAGAGAAATACGAAGCCATAGGTAAAAATTTTAGTTATACATACAATACCAAGGATTGTACTATTTTCCCGAGAATGTACAGCAACGATGACAGCCGTCAGCATCCGGTAAAGTATAAAGTATGGGCAGGCATTCACGGTGACCGCACACCCACTTTTGGTGAAAACATAAAATTCTTCTTCCGCTATCAGTTAGGACATATGTATTTCCGGTATTTCATGTGGAATTTTGCCGGAAGACAAAATGATATTCAGGGACATGGATATGATACCAATGGAAATAAAGAAATTACCAATGGCAACTGGATCAGTGGTATTCAATTTATTGACGCCATGCGGTTGGGTAATCAGGATAAATTATCTGATACCTTAAAAAACAACAAAGCCCGTAATACTTTCTTTTTCTTTCCACTCATACTGGGTTTGATCGGCATGTATTATCATTATAAAAAGGATGCCAAAGATATGTTTGTGGTCTTCCTTTTATTTTTCTTTACCGGTCTGGCAATAGCCATCTACCTGAATATGCCGCCAATGCAGCCACGTGAAAGAGATTATGCTTTTGCCGGTTCATTTTATGCTTTTGCAATATGGATTGGACTGGGAGTAATGGCTTTGTTTGATTTTATGTCGAAACGAAAAATACCGCCCATGGCAAGTGTGATGCTGGCCACAGTGATATCATTTATACTGGTTCCAAGTATTATGGCCAAAGAAGGATGGGACGATCACAACCGTGGCAATAAATTCGCAGCCCGTGATTTTGCAGTGAATCATCTTAACTCCTGTGCCCCTAATGCTATACTGGTTACCAATGGTGATAACGATACTTTCCCCTTATGGTACGCCCAGGAAGTGGAAGGTGTAAGAACCGATGTCAGAGTGGTAAACTTTACGCTCGCTTCAGGCGCATGGTATGTTGAGCAATTGTTTAACCAAATGTACAAATCACCGCCCTTGCCTTTTACACTGCCGGCAGCGAAATACAAGCAAGGTACAAACGATTACATTCCTGTTAGTGAAAGCAGCCTGAATGAATTTGTTGATCTGAAACAAGTTATAGACTTTATCAACAGCGATAGCCCTGAAGCAAAGGCTACTATGCAGGATGGACAAATCAGCAGTTATGTCCCGACCAATAAAGTAAAACTGATGATTGATTCTGCCTATTTAGTTAGCAAAGGCCTTGTCAGCAATGAAAATGCAAAAAAGCTTTTCACTTCACTGGAATGGACCATCGGAAAAGGAAGTTTGTATAAAAATGAAATCATGATGCTTGACTTTATGGCAACCAATAAATGGCAACGCCCTTTATATTTTGTCAATCCATCATCTATACGCAGTATTGCTAATATTGCAGATTATTGTCAGATGGAAGGTATTGTTTTTCGTTTATTACCCTATGCTTCTGCCAATCGGTCCGAAGGTTTCAGCGGTGTTTCCATCGATGCAACCTACGATTTACTGATGAACAAAAGCAAATGGGGAAATCTTAATCAGGAGAATGTATATGTTGACCCTGAAAGCAGTCGCAGTTGCCAGGTAGCAAGAAGCCAGTTTGCAAGATTAGCTCAGGCATTGGTTATTGAAAATAAAAAAGATTCAGCTATAAAAGTGCTGGACAAGGCCAATGAATTTTTCCCTGATCATAAAATTCCTTTTGATATGTATATGATTTCGCATATTCAGTTGTATTATCAGGCCGGAGCGATTGAAAAAGGCAACAAAATGGCTGAAATTATTCTGAATAAATGCAAAAATGATCTTGACTACTACGATTCAGTGGAAGCTCAATACAGGAGAGGTCTTGCACAAGACCGGGCTCAGGCTGTTTATGCAGTAAAGAGTATTGCTCAGGTTTGTAATATGTTTAAGCAAAATCAACTGACTAAGAAAGCTGAGGATATATTAAAACTACATCCTGAAATCTAAAAGTTTTTTTACAATAAAATGAATAGCCTTGATTTTTATACTTTATTAAAAATCAAGGCTATCTATTTTCTACAAACGCTTACTAATCAACAAGAAACTTATAAATAAAGTACTAACAAACTTATTTATAAATCATGCTGGTATTAACTAATAGATTAGCTGCAATTTCCTATGATTCGTTTTTTTTGTCAACTCTAGACTATCAACATATTAGCTATTTTATTGCAGATTTAATGTTTAGAAATAGTATAACTCAATTAAATTTACCAATAAAACTAAACTTTTCTAACAATCTATTGTTAATAAAATAATCTAAATCAAAAAAAATTTAAGCTTTATTTCAGATTTTAAGCTTTTTTATGGCAGTATTTTTTAAAATTAAA
>CAIUKU010000482.1 GCA_903899825.1 uncultured Bacteroidales bacterium
AGTTCAAAAAGTTCAAATATCTATTTTTTTTATTTAGTGCAAAAATAAAATATTGATAATCAATATTTTATAATTTTTCAGTACGAAAATATTTCGCTTGTAATTACTTATATTTAAATTGTTTATATAGTGTTTTATATCAAATAGTTCAGCAAGCACGAAAAATATATTGATTTTGACCGAGCCAATCTCCGAAAAAATGAACGATTAATCTACTTTATGAATTATTTATTGTATCTTTGTGTTAAAATTAATAAATATGGAACACTTTAACACCGTTCAGATTTATGTGAAGAAGTATGTTAAGACTTATCTGGAAGCCAAACATGGTAAAATCATTTTCCTTGATGGTAATATTAAAGATAAGTTTATTGAATGCCTGAAAAATAATTCTACACTTCGTGAAAGTTCGTATGAAAATAAATTTCCATACGAATATTATATTACAGTAGCAGTGTCTGAATTTGAATTTTACCATTACGGCTATTTGTTTACGAAAACAGATATGGTGAAATTTTCAAAATTTGTCGAATATGAAATTAAACAGATCTCCCGCATCTATGGAGCTTTGTTTAAAAGTTTTGGTATGACTTATGCCAAAGGAATCAAAGTTTTTCAAAAAACCTATCATCTTTCAGACGAAGATTTTAATCTGGAAAATGCCTATAAAGATATCCAGCGAAACGGAATTGAAATCAATGAGGTTATGGAAAACAAAATAGTTGAAATTTTAGCCACAATTGGCAAAAAAAACATTGTACAATTTGTCCGATAAATTGGACACTTAATGAATTTGTGATGGATCAGGATATAAATAAACCCAATAAAGAAGTTTTAGCCGGCATTAACTCGCTTAAATATGTGGATATCAACAATGTTGAATCACTGGAAAATGGTGTTTTAAAACTGAAACCAGGGTTTCAATTGAGAAAAATATATACATCTATTGGTAAATGGTCTTTTGATGGGATTTTATCAAATGAAACAGACATTTATTTCGATTTCAAATTAAGTGGCATAATTTCAGGCCATGATAAAACTCTTTTGCAAAATGTTTTAAATGCTTCAAATTCCAGGCTTCTTTTGGTCATCCAGACAGATGGTGTAAATTATGTTGCAGGTAACACAGATGAATTTATACATACTTCCTTTTCAAATTTTTCTGGAGCTCTTCCAGGTGAAGAAAGTGGTTATAAAATCAATTTTTTCAGGAAACTCAGACATCCTCTGACCATTCTCACACAACAAATCTAAAATCTGATTTTTTCTTTTTTCTTTTTTACTTCCATCTTCGGACTTCGTTCTTCCAACTTTTCTTTTAACCTTTTTCCTTTATCCTTTAACCTTGTTTTAAAAAACTGTCCTTTTTAAAATTCTCCCTTCCCATTTCCTTTGCAGAAAAATAGGAAATATGTCTTACTCTATACTGCATTCTGTATTCAATTCCTGCTGGTTTATCAATAATGTGGCTGTTTCAGCTTATATGCCTGTGATAAAACAGCTATACAATGGCGTTTTTGACAAGAATGATTATTCAGAAGAAAGAGCGCAGAACAGAGCGTATACCATCTTGAATGATATAACTCTTATTTCCGCTTCTCAGGAATCAAGGACTCCTATAGATAAAGTATCAAATCCAAATTCATTTGCTGTTATTCCGGTAAATGGAGCTATTACATTAATGGATCAGAGATGTGGCCCCGAAGGTACCAAAACCAAGGCTCAATATCTTGCGGATGCAGGAATAAACCCAAACATTGATGGTGTGATACTTTCTATTGACAGCCCTGGCGGTGAAGCGCATGCTATGTTTGATTTTACAAATGCTATACTGGAGTTCAAAAATAAATACAATAAACCTATTGTTGCACATGTCGGCACCATGGCCGCTTCTGCAGCTTTTGGCATTGCTGCTGTTTGTGATAAAATTATCTGCAGTGATACACATGCATTGGTTGGTAGTATTGGAACCTATATTACTATCATCGACCAGGTAAAAAGCCTGGAAGCATCCGGTATTTTTATCAAAGAAATTTATGCTGCAGATTCAACTAATAAAAATATTGAGTTTAAAGCTGCTTTAGCAGGTGATGATCAGCCCATGCTCAACATGCTTAAATCTTTCAATGATCGCTTCATCTCAATTGTAAAAACTGGCAGACCAGATGTAACCGTTTCGGAAAAACTTGATCCGTATTCCGGTATCACTTTCTTTGCGGAAGATGCAATGAAAATAAATCTTATTGATGGTATCGGCAATCTGCAAACTGCTATTGATACCTGCTCACAATTAAAATTCAATTATTCACAAACAATACAAATTATGAAAATTCCTTTTCAAAAAGCCTGGGCTAATATTGCTTCATTGTTTAGCTCAAAGGTGGATGGTGATGAAATCACTGAAGCCGAAATCACAGAAATGAATACTGAATTGGGTAATCGTCAAAACACGATTGATCAATTAACTACTACAGTTTCAGAAAAACAAGCTGAAATTGATACGCTTACTAAAAATCTTTCTGTTGCTCAGGCTGGCAATGATACGTTGCAGGCTGCATTGACTGAAACTGAAACACAAAGAGACGCTTTTCAGAAAGAACTAACACTTCGCCCCGGAACAGCAGCAACATCTCCAAATGCAGATGTTGAACTTATTGAAACCAAAGCAGCAATTGTACTGGATGAAATCAACGAAGAAGCAAAAAAATACCGCTAATTTTCTTTTTTTCTTCTGACTCCCGACTTCGGTCTTCCGACTTTTTACTTTTTACTTTTTACTTTAACCTTTAACCTTTTTCCTTTTTACTTTAACCTTTAACCTTTATAATATGGACCTAACAAAACCTATTGACATTACCGCGATACAGAATACCGCGAAGCAATATGACAAGGATATCAAAACCCTGAACATGTTGGATGTGCTGGATGTTTTAAAATATTTCGGTTTACGGACCGGTTTTAAAGAATCTATCGATATACACGAATTCCAAAACGCTTTTGGCGTTTCCAAAAAATACGATGGCGATTTCAAAGGAGATAAAAAAATAGGGGATATCGTCAAACGTACCCTTAAGATTTATCCCATCGTTTACGAAATGAAGGATGAACCTGAACGCTACAGGACTACCTTCTTAAATGAAGTTGCCACTAAAAAAGTATTGGAATCTACTCCTTTTGAACTCTGGATGATACTCAGAGGTATCGAAGGTGC
>CAIUKU010000483.1 GCA_903899825.1 uncultured Bacteroidales bacterium
GTGAAACCAATGTCAAAGTTTAAAACTTTGACATTGGTAATTGAATTCCCTTTTGAGGTTTTGTTAAATAAAATACAAGAGAACAGGATTATTCTTATATTTGTGGTGTAAATAAAGATGGCATCTGCCTGGACTATACACCCAAATATAGAGATAATAGCACCTTGCTTCAATCAGGTATTAACAACAAAGTGAAATAAACATGTCATAATCTTTGTCAAAGTACGTGAAACCGATGTCAAAGTTTTAAACTTTGACATCGGTAATTGAATTCCCTTTTGAGGTTTTGTTAAATAAAATATAAGAGAACAGGATTATTCTTATATTTGTGTGTAAATAAAGATGGCATCTGCCTGGACTATACACCCACATATAGAGATAATAGCACCTTGCTTCAATCAGGTTTTAACAACAAAGTGAAATAAACATGTCATAATCTTTGTCAAATCAGGTGAAACCAATGTCAAAGTTTAAAACTTTGATATTGGTAATTGAATTCCCTTTTGAGGTTTAGTTAAATAAAACATACTTTAATAATTGATTTGTTGTATATTTGTTGGATAAAATAGCAAAGCATGCTGAAAGTGCGCTTTAACAACAAAAAGATACAAACAATATTAATTAGCTAATTTAGCCAGCTGAAAGAATTAGAAAAATACACTCTCTGAATGATAGTAAGTGGAGGAAAATTGAACTTAAAATAATAACATATGAAAAAGTTCTACATAATGCTAATTGCAATAGTCTTTTCTTTTCATTTATCTGCCCAGACAAATGATGTAGGAATCATTAATATTATAGAACCTGGCTTTATTATATGCGCAGGTCAGTATTATGAAGTCAAAGTCAGGATAAAAAATTTCGGAACACAAACCCAAACTACTTTTCCTGTAAATTACAGGAAAGGTGCGAATAATGCAGTTACTGAAACTTTTAATGGCATATTAACAGGCGGAGATTCCATTGATTTTGTCTTTCTAACGAAAGTACCATGCCCTGTTGGAATTTCAACAAATCTTTGTTATTGGACAAATTTATCCAACGATAACAATCTTCATAATGATACTATTTGCAGAACTAATCTTATTTTCGCAACATTTGACCCTTACATTAAATCGCAAACAAATTTTATTATAAATGCTTATACAAATTCTATTGTAAATTATCAAACTTATACTGCGATTACAAATTATAACATAAATATACATTGGTATTACACACCGGCTAATGATGTAATAATTAATACAAATGCTCTTGGAGATTCTGCCACCATACATTTTGGTAATAATGCATCATCGGGTATATTATCAGTTTATTATTTAAGTAATTATTGCAACAGCGATACTCTTCATTATAATGTTAATTTAGGAGTACAAGGTATAAATAACATAGATAATACTTCATACCTTATAGAACAAAACATTCCCAATCCTGCATCAACAAATACAATGATAAAATATAGGATTCCATCAGCAGGAATAATAAAATTTGAAGTCGTTAATATTTTTGGACAACTGGTTTTTTCCAGAACAGGAAAACAGCAAGCCGGTGAGAACAGCATCAACTTAAATGTGAAAGACTTTACTGATGGTATTTACTATTATGCTATCGAGTATAAAGGGAAAAAGCAATTTAAAAAGATGATGGTTTCAAAATAATTTCAAACCGATATAATAATTTATTTCAAGTATTGAAAGTGGTTTAAAACAATGTAAGGGCTTTTATTTGCGAATAGGTTCCATGCTTTTTAGAATAAGTGGAGGGCGTTTGCATACTTGGTGAATCCTAAGATAAAAAAATAAATAATTTAATTTAGCAAACTAAAAAGGAAAAAACTTTACAATCCCCGCCCAATGCTAAGCACCGGAACGGTATTATAAAATCTTTCACCTTACAAACTTTATAAACTTCTCACCCCCTTATCCATTTTTTGCGGAATATATACTCCTCACTCATACATAGTCTTTCTGTGGTTGCGGGATGTCTTAATCTTTGTCAAATCAGGTGAAACCAATGTCAAAGTTTAAAACTTTGACTTTGGTAATTGAATTCTTATTTTTCAGTATTTTTGTTACTTTAAAACTGCATTCATTGTAAAAGTCATTACAACTATGAGAAAGACGATATTAATTTATGCTATTTGTATACAGAGTGTTTGCTTCGGTCAAGTAAATTACAAATACTTCTCAAGAACTGAATTAGAACAAGATTTAGCTTTCTTCTCAGAGAAACTTACATCCATTCATCCTCTTTTTTTAGACAAAGCTGTACACAATGCCTGGCAAGACAAATTATTGTCCATGAAAAAGCTATTAAAAGATAGCATGACTCAAAACGAGTTTTATTTATTGTTAGCACCTTCTTTAGCATCTATAAACGATGGACATAGTTATATCAGGATGCCTTTTGACCAGCGTGTTCTGTATACAAAGGCAGGAGGACTTGCGTTTCCTTTTTTTGTTGATATCATCGATAGTAAAATCTTTATTGCTCAATACTGCGGCGATGACAGTACCCTCTTCTCTGGTGGAGAGGAAATTATCCGGATAAATGGTGTTAGTTCCGCAGACATGGTATTAGAAATGCAAAATTTGTTCGGAGGCAGTTCCATTGCAAATCGGCAGAAAGCTGTTGCCACTAATTTTAGATATTACATTTGGATGATTTATGGTTTTGAAAAGAATTATGATTTGCAAATTAAGAATAAGCAACATCAGAAACTTCATGTATCAGTTCCCGGGATAAGCAGCGAACAATTCCAACGCAACATCCAACGTTTCCCTACCCGGAAAAATGATCTCTATTCTTTTTCTATGGATAATACTAACAAATCTTCGGTTTTGAAAATTAAATCATTTGGTCAGCTTGATAGCTTCTGTGCTTTTGCTGACAGTGCATTTTCGATGATTAATAAAAACAGGATACAAAATCTGATAATTGACATCCGTGGCAATGGAGGAGGGCGAAGCGTGGTTGTGGATTCTCTAATGCATTATTTAACTGACAAACCCTATACTCAATATCGGAAGATTGAAATTCGCGTTAGCCGGGAACTTAAAGAGCGATATAGGGAAAAATATCCTGACCGTTATAAATGGATCAATAATTATGCGATTGATGAATTAGTTGTTCAAGATATGAATCGAACATTTCCATCAAATAACAAATTGCGTTTTGTTGGAAATCTATTTTTATTAACAGACAAAACAACTTCCAGTGCAGCTGCAACTTTTGCAGGTATATTTAAAGAACTGAAAATTGGGGTGATAATTGGTGAAGAAACAGGTGGTACAATTGGATATTATGGCGATTATTGGGAGCTTTCGACACCAAATACGGCAATTATATTTTGTATTGCGCCAAAACGATTTATACAATACGGAGGGACAGATTTAGACAGAGGCGTAATACCTGACTATTTAATTACAAATAATGGAGATGCAATAATCAATTTTACTAATAGTTTGATTGAAAAACAACGAAATGCCAACAAGCGGTTTAGCCAATAAGGGTTTCATTGGTATGTGAAGGTTTGTAGGCCGATTCAGCTTTTTGTGTAAATGATAGGAATTCGTCCTCAATCCATTACTGTCGGTAATGTTAACCGATGTCTGAACGTATTATAAAACTTTTCAAAACCATCAACTGTTTGAGTGGCTTTTTCAACATGAGTCGGTTCACTTTTTTCATGATACTGAATTTAAAATTAGAAATAATTTAGGGAGGTTCAGCTCCCTTTCAGTATCTTATACGTATATTTGCAGATAACTATTCTGCTTTTGCGGAATTTAGTAAAACAGGCCTTTAAAAAAAGGCTTCGACTGATTATCAGTAATAATAATTATTTATACGCATGGATTATAGCGATTTAGGATTTGAATTAAAACAGCACTTGGATTCTGATGAGAACCTACTTTGGGCAGGTGTACCAAAACAAGGGATTATAATAAAAAGTTCCGATGCATTAATGATACCTTTTAGTTTTATGTGGGGTGGATTTGCCATATTTTGGGAATTTACTGTTGTTAACTCAGGAGCACCATTTTTCTTTATGTTATGGGGTGTTCCATTTGTATTGGTAGGTTTATACTTGATTTTTGGCAGATTTTTTTATGATTCGGAATTAAGGAAAAATACTATTTATGGAATAACACAAAATAGGATAATAATTAAATCAGGCGTTTTTAAGAAGTCGATTAAATCTTTAAATATTCGGACTCTAACTGATGTTACAATGAATGAAAAATCTGATGGGAGTGGAACAATAATACTGGGATCAGAATCTGGAATGTATGGAATGTTCAGGGGGACAGGTTGGCCAGGAGCAGGAAATAAAATGGTGCCAGCACTTGAATTGATTCCTGATGTTAGAAAAGTATATAGACAGATAACTGATTTACAAAAAGAAAAATAAAAACATGTGGTAATAAATAGCACTTCATTTGGCACAAATTACCCTGCAAACATTACCCATACTGCAACAATAACAAGATTATAAATTGAAAATAAGGAAGTTAATGTTTTTAATTAATTCATATTTGTCCGTCAGGGTATTCATATCAATAGATAAAAATAAATTCTATTATAAATTATCCGTAGTTCATTAACATTGTAAAATAACGTATAGGATGTTAATTCCCTAAGTGAAATAGCCAAAATATCAGACATATGTCTAATAATACTGACCTCCTGCTGAAAAAATTACTTAATTCAATGACATTGAGCTAAGAGATGTATTTGGCCATCCACTCTCCTCACAAAACAGTATAAGTCATTTAAACAATCTGAATATTTCACATATTTTTTAGAATATATTTATCATATTTTGCTAAAAAAAATATTATTTTTGATGAAAATTATTAAAGCGAAGGTTTTTAGACGAACTGACGTTGACGGTAATTGTAAATTTAATAATTTTATTTACGCAGTTAAAAATGTTGTTTATAAACTTAAAATATGGAAGCTAATAAAGGTATTCAGAAAAAAGCCGACGATTTATTCGTTGTAGGAATTGGCGTGTCAGCCGGTGGATTGGATGCTATTCAACAATTGTTTGATACCATACCCGATGACACTGGAATGGCATTTATTGTTATCCAGCACCTATCACCCGATTTTAAGAGTTTAATGCCTGAACTTCTGGCAAAGCATACAAAAATGAAAATTTTTACAGCCGAGGACAAGCAAACCATTAAGCCGAATTGTATTTATTTGAACCAGCGCAATAAAAATCTGCATATCAAAGGGAGTCAATTATTTTTACTTGATAAAGGGCCTAAACACAACCTGAATTTACCCATTGATATATTTTTTCATACGCTGGGTGAAGAGTTTAAAGATAAATCCATTGGTATTATCCTTTCAGGAACCGGTTCAGACGGCTCCCGGGGAATAAAAACAATTAAAGAAGCCGGAGGTACCATCATTGTTCAGGAGCCAATTACTGCCCAATTCGATGGAATGCCCAATTCAGCAATATCAACCGGCTTGGTCGACCTGATTCTACCTCCTGAAAAAATAACCAATGCCTTGTTTAAATTTCCCAATAAAAGATTACAGTTGGTTTCTGACGATATTGAATCAAAATCAAACGAAAGTCTTTTTCATAAGTTGCTGGATGAAATTTACAAGACAACAAAAATCGATTTTTCTCAATACAAAAAAAACACACTTATTCGTCGCTTAGAGAAGCGCATGAATATCAATAATATTGAATCGCTGGAAGACTATCTTTCTTTTCTACGGAGGCAACCAGAGGAAAATGAAATTTTGAAACAGGATTTTTTAATTGGTGTAACCAGTTTTTTTAGGGATATTGAAGCATTCGAATCGTTAAAAAGCATTATTATACCCGAAATTTGCATCAATAAAAAAGATACTGAACCGATACGAATCTGGGTGGCGGGATGTTCAACAGGCGAAGAAGTGTATACCATTGCAATTTTACTCGACGAGTATTTAAGAACCAATAAATTTAATTACGATTTCAAAATATTTGCAACCGATATCGATACAAAAGCTTTAAATACTGCAGGTACGGGAAGTTTTCATATTAATATCTGCAATGAAATTGAAAAGAAATACCTGGAAAACTATTTTTTAAAAACCGGAGATAAAATTCAGATTATCAAACGAATTCGCGAAAAAATTGTTTTTTCAAAACATAATATATTAAAAGATCCGCCATTTATCAGAATGGATATGATAACCTGCCGCAATATGTTGATTTACTTTGAGAACAAGGCGCAGGCAAAGGTGATGCAAAACTTCCAGTTTGCATTAAACAAGTTTGGATACCTGTTTTTAGGAAACAGTGAATCATTAGGGGTTGTAGCTAATGATTTCAAAACAATAGATAGTAAATGGAAGATTTTCCAAAATATTTCAGACACAAAACACATTCCATCGCAAGATAATCCGGAAAACAGAATAGGTTCTTATTCTTATAAATCAAACGACCGGCATATTTCTCAACAGGAATATCGGTTCAAAGAAAATCCGGAAAACATTTTCCATAAATATTTGAGTAAAAAACACAGTCCTGCCTCCATCTTTATCGATATTGATTATAACATCCTTTTCATAAAGGGAGATGCCGGAAAAATACTTTCTCATTCGGAAGGGCTTTTTGAGAATAATTTGCTTAAAATAGTAAACAAGGAAATTGCTTCGGTTATCAGAAATGGAATCAGGCGGCTGGAAGCTGAAAAGAAAGATATTATTATAATGGGTATTGCAAACAAAAGAGACAATGAACTATTTACATTCGATCTTAGTTTTCACAAACCCAATGAATTCGACAACCTTAGAAATGTTTACCTGGTTCAGTTTGGTGAAGAAAAAGAAATTGAAATTGAATCAAGAACAACTGTCATTCAACATTTTCCATTTGACGAAATTTCAAAACAACGTTTCGACGATTTGGAAAATGAATTGAAGTCAACAAAAACCGAATTGCAGAATGTGGTTGAAGAGTTGGAAACCAGTAATGAAGAATTGCAATCATCCAACGAAGAGTTAATGGCGTCGAACGAAGAATTGCAAAGTACCAACGAAGAACTACAATCGGTAAATGAAGAACTTTACACTGTTAATTCAGAGATGCAGGAAAAAAACAAAGAACTTCAAAATATTAATAACGACATAAGCAATCTTTTGGATAGTACTGATATTGGCACTTTGTTCCTCGATAAAAATTTAAGAATCAGAAAATTTACACCGGCTTTACAAAGGCATTTCAAACTTCAGGAAAATGATATTGGACGCCCTATTGCAGATTTTGCTTCAAATTTCGATGATATAACAAAAGCATCCATAATTAATGATTCAAAGGCAGCATTGGAAAAATTAGTCCTGATTGAAAAAGAAATCAGGGATATGGAAGGTAATAATTTCCTGGAAAAAATTCGCCCTTTTATTACACTCGATAAAAAAATTGATGGCGTAGTTATCAGTTTTATCGATGTGAATAAACTGAAGGAGGCAGAAAAAGATTTGTCTGATTCAGAAACCAAATACGATAAATTATTTCAAAATCTGAATAAAGGTTTTTTCCATGCTAAAATAATAAGCGATAAAAAAGGCAAACCTATCGATTGGGAGTACATTACAATAAATCCAGCGTATGAAAAGCAAATTGGATTAAAGTCGGCGGAACTAATTGGCAAACGAATTTCGAGGATTGATTCCGGGACAAAAGATGATTCAATGGATTGGATTGCATTGTATGGTGAAACAGCGCTTACCGGTAAAAACAACTCTTCTGAAATTTATTCAACACTATCAAAGAAACATTATGTTGTTCATGTATTTTGCCCGAAAATTGGCGAATTTGCAGCAACTTTTTCCGATATTACCAATTTAAAGAATAGCGAAGAAGAACTTCGAAAAAACGAGACTCAACTAAAGAAAGTTCAGGAAATAGCACAAGTTGGAAGTTGGTACCTGGATATTGACACCAACGAAGTACAATGGACTAAAGAACTGTATAAAATGTATGGTTTTGACCCAAACTTACCACCTCCTCCATATACCGAACACAAGAAGTTGTTTACTGAAGAAAGCTGGAATTTACTTTCTGCATCCTTAATCAAAACAAGAGAAACCGGAATACCCTACGAATTAGAATTAATGACGGTGAGAAAAGATGGTAGTAATGGATATATGTGGGTACATGGCGAAGCTATCAAAGATAGAGAAAGTAAAATAATTGGTTTGTGGGGTGCTGCACAAGACAGAAGTGATCAGAAAAAAAATGAATTGGAGTTGATTGAAGCAAAAAAACAAGCCGAAGCAGCTAACATTCATAAAAATTATTTCCTGGCAAACATGAGCCATGAAATCAGAACACCAATGAATGGAGTCCTTGGTTTTACCCGCTTAATGCTTGAAGATGATCCTCCACTAGAGACCAGAATAAAATATCTGCAAATTATCAATCGGAATTCAGAACAGTTATTGCACCTGATTGATGATATTATTGATGTTGCAAAAATTGAATCAAATGAATTAAAAATTGCCAGTGTCGATTGCAAACTCGCTGGTTTATTTACTGATATATATGAAAATTTTAATCAGATTAAACTGAATCTTGGTAAAAGACAGATTGATTTGAAAATGGAGATCCCTTCGGAATATGCGGATATAGTAATAAAGATAGATTACAACAGGCTACATCAGGTAATTTCGAACCTGTTAAATAATGCTTTTAAATTCACTGAAAAAGGAAGCATTTCTTTCGGTTTTAAAATTATTAAACCAATTATCGAGTTTTATGTTATTGATCAGGGGATTGGAATTCCACAAGATAAAACAAGCGAGATTTTTGAACGGTTCAAGCAACTCAATTATGAAAATGCTGCCAAATTTGGCGGTACAGGTTTAGGTCTTGCTATATGTAAGGGAATTGTTGAAAGGCTTGGAGGCAGCATTTCTTTAAACTCAGTGCTTGGCGAAGGGAGTACTTTTAGTTTTACTATTCCCTTAATTGAAGTTAAAAAGACAGAAGAATCAGAGTCAAAGCTTTTAACTACCAATTATAACTCAGTTTTAAATAACAGGGTAATTTTAATAGCAGAGGATGATGAAGTGGTTCAATTATATTTAAAAGAAATTTTCAAACACTATGAACTGGAAATTATTTTTGCCAATAATGGTAAAGAGGCAGTGAGACTATACGCTGAGAACAATGATATTGACCTTGTATTAATGGATATTCGCATGCCCGAGATGAACGGATATAAAGCCGCAGAAGA
>CAIUKU010000484.1 GCA_903899825.1 uncultured Bacteroidales bacterium
AAAACGAGACTCGAACTCGCGACCCCGACCTTGGCAAGGTCGTGCTCTACCAACTGAGCTATTTTCGCATTTTGATTTTGGGACTGCAAAGATATTAAAAAAAAATTATCCTGAGCAAATTTTTTTTTAACTATATCCGATATTTTCTTTAAAAAAGTTTTATACTCAATTTATATACTGATTAACAAATACTTATATTTTATCTTCTTGCTTAAAAACTTAAAACAACTTAACACAACTTAAAACTTTCTTTCACTTTCCCAGCATTTTTTTTATCTCATTGAGTTTCATAAGGGCTTCTACAGGAGTCAGGGTATTGATATCGGTGTTCAGAATATCTTCTTTTATTTGTTGTAACAGAGGGTCATCCAACTGAATAAAACTTAACTGGTAGTCGTTTCCGGCATTCTTTCCTTTTGCTTTTTTAGGGTTTGATTTGTGAGAAAGTTCTTCGCTGCTGTGAGATTTTTCGAGTTGAAGGAGGATTTCATTGGCTCTTTCCAGCACACTAACAGGCATTCCGGCCATACGTGCCACATGAATACCAAAGCTGTGTTCACTACCTCCCGGCTGCATTTTTCTTAAAAATATTACTTTATTGCCAATTTCCTTTACTGAAATATGAAAGTTTTTGATACGGGGCATCAGTGCAGCCATTTCATTTAATTCATGGTAATGAGTAGCAAACAATACCTTGGCTTTGAAAAGCGGATGTTGGTGTAAAAATTCAGCAATCGACCAGGCAATTGATATCCCGTCATAGGTGCTGGTTCCCCTGCCTATTTCGTCCAGTAAAATCAGACTTCGGTCGGAAATATTATTTAATATACTGGCCGTTTCGTTCATTTCTACCATAAAGGTAGATTCACCGGATGAAATATTGTCGGAAGCACCCACCCGTGTAAAAACCTTATCGACCATACCTATGCAGGCATTGTCTGCAGGAACAAAGCTCCCCATTTGTGCCATTAAAACAATTAATCCGGTTTGTCGTAACAATGCTGATTTACCTGACATATTAGGTCCGGTTATGATGATAATCTGCTGGTTTTCATTGTCTAAATAAACATCGTTGGCAATATACTTTTCACCCAAAGGCAATTGTTTTTCAATTACCGGATGCCTTCCGTTTTTAATATCTATACTATAGGAATTATTGATTTCAGGGCGAACATAATTGTTTTTAACAGCTAGAGTAGCAAACGAAAGCAGGCAATCTAAACGGGCAATTAAATTGGCATTGAGTTGAATGGGTTGTATGTATTCTGACAATGCAAGCAATAAATCGTTGAATAAGCTCGCTTCCAGACTGGCAATTTTATCTTCGGCTCCCAATATTTTTTCTTCGTATTCTTTCAGCTCTTCAGTGATATACCTTTCACAATTCACCAGGGTTTGTTTGCGGTTCCATGCTGATGGAACTTTATCTTTATGGGTATTGGTTACTTCCAGATAATAACCAAACACATTGTTAAACCCGATTTTTAAGGAAGAAATTCCGGTGAGTTCAGCTTCTCTTTGTTGTACTTTGGCCAGATAATCTTTGCCCGAAAAAGACAAGCCTCTCAATTCGTCCAGTTCTGACGATACACCCTCAGCAATAACATTGCCTTTGTTCAGCATTACCGGAGCATCGGGATTGATTTCATTTTCAATTCTATCGCGGATGATATGGCATACATTCAGTTGTTCTGCAATTATTTTCAATGCAGGATTCTCGGACAGTTCACATATATGTTTAATGGTTTCTATCGCAAAAAGTGCTTTTTTAACCTGAACCAATTCACGGGGACTGATTCTTCCTACTGCTACTTTAGATATCAAACGTTCAAGATCTCCGATCAATTTGATATGCTGCAAAAGTACATCAGAAACTTCGGTGTTGTTTATCAAAAATTCAACAACATCCAGTCTTTCTTCTATCGGTTTTTTGTCTTTGAGTGGCAGCACTACCCAGCGTTTCATTAAACGGGCACCCATGGGTGAAATGGTGCGGTCCATGATATCTACAAGGCATACTGCATTTTCATTGGAAGAATTTACCAGTTCTAAATTCCGGATGGTAAATTTATCGAGCCATACAAAATGATCTTCTTCAATGCGGGTCAGTTTGCAGATATGAGCAGTTTTATCATGTTGTGTTTCCGCAAGATAATGCAAAGCTGCACCTGCTGCTATAACGCCACTTTCGAGGTTTTCGATGCCAAAACCTTTTAATGAAGTGGTTTCGAAATGTTTGAGTAAAACATCGTTTGAAAAATCTTTGGTAAACACCCAGTCGTCAAATGTATTGGTATAGAATTTTTCGCCAAATAGTTCCTGAAATTTTCTGAGTTTGTTTTTTTGGATAATGACTTCGCTGGGGCGAAAACTCTGTAAGAGTTTGTCAATATATTCTTCAGATCCCTGTGTTAAATAGAATTCACCGGTTGATACATCTAAGAAAGAGATGCCATTCATTTTCGGATCCAGGTGAATGCTGGCCAGAAAATTATTGACTTTGTTTTCCAGAATTTTATCATTGTAGGAAACGCCGGGCGTTACAAGTTCTGTAATGCCACGTTTTACAATTTTTTTAGTAAGTTTGGGATCTTCCAGTTGTTCGCAGATGGCCACACGATAACCGGCTTTTACCAGTTTGGGTAAATAGGTATCCAAAGAATGGTAAGGAAATCCGGCCAGTTCGATAAAACTTGCATGACCGTTGGCACGACGGGTAAGTACAATACCTAATATTTCAGAAGCTTTAATGGCATCTTCGCCAAAAGTTTCGTAAAAATCACCCACTCTGAATAGCAATAAAGCATCAGGATATTTTATCTTGATGGCATTGTATTGTTTCATTAGCGGGGTTTCGGCAATTTCTCTCTTTTCAGTCAATGCAATTAAATTTTGATGGCTTACAAAAGTAAAAAAAAATTGGTATTTATCGACACTATCCATTTGTTTTTAATTCATCTGAATTTCTTAAATTTTACTTATTTTTGCAGTGGTTTTAGCAGCTGAAAATTAAAAACAGCCTAAGCATCAGACACCGGAAAAATGACTGTTTAATGATTTTGCATTTATCTTAGTGTCTTTATGCCTTTGTGGCATATAAGTAAATTAAAATCAATTTTTTCAAGTGAAATATTTAATTTGTGGTTTAGGGAATATTGGAGATGAATACGCAAATACCCGTCATAATATCGGATTTTGGGTAATGGATGCGTTGGCAAAAGCACTGGATGCAAGGTTTGAAATAGGCCGTCATGCCTATCGTGCCGAAGCAAAATTCAAGGGCAGAACCCTGATTTTGTTGAAACCTACAACTTATATGAATTTAAGCGGTAAAGCTGTTAAATATTGGTTAGATAAAGAAAACATAATTAAAGATAATTTATTGGTCATTGTTGACGATCTGGCATTAGAACCGGGTATTTTGCGCTTGAAAAAATCAGGCAGCGATGGAGGTCATAATGGATTGATTCACATTACTGAAACATTATTAACCAAAGATTTTGCCCGTTTGCGTTTTGGGATTGGCAATGATTTTTCCAAAGGTTATCAGGTAGATTATGTACTGGGTAAATGGAGCAGAAAAGAAGAAGATGTCATACTTCCCAAAGTGGACATGGCTGTAGAAGTCGTAAAAAGCTTTACTACCATTGGTGTTGAAAGAACCATGAATTTTTACAATAATAAATAAATCATTTATAGATTCAATTTTTTAATTGAACATTGGTGAATATTATAAGACAGATATTCAAAAATTTAAACATACTATTCTGTGTTCTGTAAAAATTGTTTATTGACAGCTTATGTATTTACCTGAAATTTATAATTGCTGACAAAACGTCATGCAATGCTCCCGTAATATCTTATTTATCTGTCAGAAATGCATTTTTTCTCAGTATTTTTATTAAAATTTCTTAAATCAATATCCTCAATAATGTAAATGGTATATTCTTTGTTTTAGGAAGATAGTATTAAAAAATGGAGGATAAAAAATGAATGTTACATCAAAAATCAACGCAGTTAAAATCAGAAAAATACAAAATAAAAACTGGCTGAGCTTTCCTTTCTTTTTATTGATTTCTATAATTTTGTATAGTTTTGTTGTAATAAAAGACAAATCGCCCGACATGAATTTTGTACCTGAAGGCAAAGACAGCATTGTTTCCAATCAGCCAAAAATTGACATAAAAGTGAATAGGAAGTATGACGAAAAGGGCAATCTGATTCAGTTTGATTCAAGTTATAGTGAAGTGTATACATCGCCTGATGCAAATGTTCAGTTTTTTAATTTCGACCATGACAGTTTATTCTCTCAGTTTAAGCATAAAATTGAAATGAACAGTTTTTTTAACGATGATTTTTTTAATGGATCTCAGCCCTTTGGTTTAAATCAGGATTTTTTTCAAATGGATCCTATGATGAACTTTAAACAAATGGAGGAAATGATCAATAAAATGAAAATGTTTCAACATTCAGATTCAAATTTTATTTACCCTCAACAAAACAATCAGCCTCCAAAAAATAATTCAACTCCTAATATGATAACATTATAATCTATTAGTCAATAATAAGTTATGTGTTTAAATTATTTAAAATTTATTTTTTTCTGAAGAATCGTATTTTTTTTATAGAAAACTAATTTTTTTCATGTAGTTTTGTGCTGAATTTGTTACTAAATCGATTTAAATGAGATTAACCATTAAAGATGCCAAACTTGTATGTTCGCATGTACAAGACGTGCAGGCAAAGGAGGTTTATCCAATAGTAGTATTGGAATACAATCACAGGGTGGAATGTCCAATGGATTTTCTGTTATAATTTGTCGTTCATGCTTTAATCCGCCTTGTGCTGCAGTATGTCCCACCACAGCTTTAACAGAAAAACCTGACAGAGGCGTTATTTTTAACAGTTCAAGATGCATAGGATGTGGTAATTGTGAAAAAGCCTGTGTAGTTAAGGCCGTTTTCTGGAACGATACTGAAAATAAACCCGCAATTTGTGTACATTGTGGATTTTGTGTTAAATTTTGTCCGCATGATGTTTTACAAATGACCAAAGACTAAGCCCTATGATAAACAATGAAAATTTTAGCGAAGTATTATATATAGACCTTACCCATAAAAAATTCTGGATCAAAAATCGACCTGAGTTATTTAGTAAGTACATTGGAGGAACCGGGGTTGCCACTCAGCTTTTATTTGAGGAATGCCCTGAGCACACTGAACCGCTTTCACCTGAAAATCCAATCATTTTTGCAGTAAGTCCCTTTACAGGCGTTTATCCTTTTGCATCAAAGACAATAGCCATGTTTAAATCACCACATACTGGTGATTTGGGTGAAAGTCATGCAGGTGGACGTAGTGCTGTTGCTATAAAAATGGCCGGTTACGGAGCCATCGTAATCAAAGGTAAATGCGATATGCCTATTTATCTTGTAATTAAAGACCGAAAAGTTGAATTTCGCAATGCCAATACCTTGTGGGGTATGAAAAGTTCATTTACTGTTGGCGATGTTATCCGCGCCAATGAAAAAGATCCCGGTATGCGGTCTATCATGCGTATTGGTCAAGCCGGAGAAAATCTGGTGTCTTACGCAGCAGTAGTAACAGAAACTTATCGCCACTTTGGCCGAATGGGATTGGGTGCAGTTTTTGGCAGTAAGATGCTCAAAGGCCTTATGATTTCCGGGAAAAAAATCATCGATCTCACCCATAAAAAGAATTATATTACAACGTATAAAGAAATATATGATAAAGCAGTGGATTCTCCTGTGATGAAAAAATACCATGATTTAGGAACTGCCGGAAATATAAAATCCCTTAATTTGATGGGTGCATTGCCTACCCGAAATTTAAAAGCTGCTTCTTTTGAAGGTGCTGATAAAATTTCGGGAGAACATATTGCCGAGAACTTTCTGGGCCGTCGTGTAGCCTGTTCTCATTGCCCAACAGGTTGTATCCATTTGGCTGTTCTAAGAGAACCCTATGAAGATGAACCATATTTTTATAAAACCACAATGGTTGGCTATGACTATGAATTGGTGTATGCATTGGGAAGCATGGTTGGTATCAGTAACCCTGAAGATATGCTCAAATTGATTGATATTGTTGAAAAATATTGTTTAGACTCAATGACAACCGGGGTTGTGCTTTCATGGGCTACTGAAGCAATGGAAAAAAAGTTAATAACTATTGCCGATACGGATGGGATTACATTGGGATGGGGAAATTTAAATGCTTATATGGCAGTAGTTGACCGTATTGTTTCTCAGCCTAACGACTTTTACAAAGCTTTGGCAAAAGGGGTTGATTTTGCCTCTAAAAAATATGGAGGGAAAGACTTTGCCCTTGCTTTTGGCAAAAATGAAATGGCAGGTTATCATACCGGGGTAGCTGCTTATATTGGATTTACAATAGGTGCACGCCACAGCCACCTGGATAATGCTGGCTATTCTATTGACCAGAACGAGATGATCAATGAAAAACCAAGTCCGGAAGAGGTTGTTGATAAACTGATTAAAGAAGAAAGTTTACGCCAGATTTTATCGTCTATTGCCATTTGCTTTTTTGCAAGAGGTATCTACTCTGTCGAATTGGTTTCAAAAGCCATGGCTACCATGGGTATTGATAAATCTCCCGATGAATTAATGAAATGTGGCAGAGAAATACTGAAAGAAAAATATCGTTTTAAAGTAAGAGAAGGATTTGCCTTTGAAAAGCTGAATATACCCAAACGTATTTTTGAACTCAGGGCAGCCGCAGGCATGATAGATGAGGCTTTTTTTAATCAAGCCATAAAATATGCAAAAAAGCAATTGATTGATACTGTTTAAATTATTTTATTTGTATTATTAAAGTATAAAAACAATTCCTGGCGTTATTTTGTTTATATTTGTACTTTAATAGTCTGCTTATGACGTATAAATCTGTAAACAAATCAATTGTTTTCCTTTTGGTATTGTTGTTTTCAATGGCTTCGTGTATTGATGCTGTCAGAGAAACAAAATCAACAAAAGAAGCAGATTTACTGGCTGTTATAAAAAAAAGAGGTAAACTAATTGTTACCACCAATTATAACTCCATTGAATATTTTGTTTATAAAGGATTGCCCATGGGCTATCAACTGGAAATGCTCAAGGCTTTTTCAAACCATTTGGGCGTGAAATTAGAACTTATGATTACCAATGATTTGGCTTCAAATGTCGGATTGCTGGCGATTGAAAAATGCGATTTGATTGCCTGTAATATTACGGTGACTAAAGAAAGAAGCCAGGCTGTTGACTTTTCAGTCCCTATTATGCAGACCCGTCAGGTATTGGTACAACGCGATCCCTTTAAAACTAAAGATACCAATTTCAGAAAGGCAGCCTTCATCAGAAAATTAGCAGATTTAGCCGGTAAAACGGTTTATGTTCAAAAAAACAGTGTTCATTACCTGCAATTAATTGACATTCAAAAAGGAATGAAGCAGCCCATTCATATTGTTGAAAGTGATTCTCTGGAAACTGAGCAACTGATGGAACTGGTGGCCAATGGAAGCATTGATTATACTGTTACGGATGAAAATTTTGCCCGTGTTAATAAAACCTATTTCAAAAATCTGGATATTGAAACAGCTGTAAGCGATAGACAAAATTTAGCTTGGGCAGTTCGTCATTCTTCTGATAGTTTTTTAATAGTGCTGAACACCTGGTTGAAGGAATTAAAAACAACGAATCAGTATAAAATGATGTATGATAAATATTACCGGAATTCACGTTCTGCCGGTATTGTACAACATGAATTCTATGCCATAAAAGGAGGTAAAATTTCCAAATATGATAAGGAAATAAAAAAATGCAGCAAAATGATAGGCTGGGATTGGCGTTTATTGGCTTCACTGATTTATCAGGAATCCAATTTTCGTCCTGAAATGATAGGATGGTCGGGTGCTTTTGGTATTATGCAAATGATGCCTGAAACTGCACGCAGATTTGGGGTTACACCTGCATCATCCGTTGCTCAGCAGATCAAAGGGGGAGTTAGGTTAAAAATGGTATTAAACAAATTGTTACCTAAAGAAATCACAGATACTGAAGAGCGGATAAAATTTATTCTGGCAGCTTACAATGCAGGATTTGAGCATGTAATGGACGCCAGGAATTTAGCAAGGAAATATGGGAGAAATCCTAATATCTGGTCCAATCATGTGGAATATTTCCTGAAAATGAAATCAAAACCAAAATATTACAACGATCCCGTTGTTAAACATGGTTATTCGAGAGGATATGAAACCTATCGTTTTGTAAATGAAGTAATGGAAAGATACAGGCATTATAAAAATATTGTGAAAAAATAGCCATATCTTCTGATGTATTTTTTCTTATCTTTATAAAATCTTTTATTCAAATTTATTTTATAATAAATCATTAATAATGAATGTAAACGGTAAGCATTATCTTACAATCTGGATGAAAAATACAAGTGTGATGATGATCAATCAGCAACTTTTACCTTTTCGTTTTGAAATATTTGAAGCCGGTGATTATCTGGCTACAACAGATGCGATTAAAACCATGATTGTAAGGGGTGCAGGTGCCATTGGTGCAGCAGCAGGATATGCGATGGCTCAAGCGTTTATACAGGCAAGTGGCAATCAGTCAATTGCAGAAAAAGCAAGATTAGAAATAGAAGCCAGTCGCCCTACTGCACGCAATCTTTTTTATGCAACTGAAAGGGTTTTCAAAGCGGGTTGTATTTCAACCGAAAAAGCAATTATTGAAGCACATAAAATTGCAGATGAAGATATTGCTGCGGGTAAAATGATAGGAATACACGGCAATACGCTTATAAAAAAGAATGCTAATATACTCACACATTGCAATGCCGGTTGGTTGGGCTTTGTAGATTATGGAAGTGCATTATCACCTATTTATAAAGCAAATGAAGAAGGTAAAAAGGTATTTGTTTACGTAGACGAAACCCGTCCGCGTAGCCAGGGAGCCAAGTTAACTGCCTGGGAATTAAAACACGAAAACATTCCTCATCTTATTATTCCGGATAATGCAGGCGCATTTTTATGCTCAAAAGGTAAAATTGACATGATGATTTGCGGAGCTGACAGAATTGCTGCCAATGGAGATACTGCTAATAAAATTGGCACTTTCGAAAAAGCCATTGTTGCTAAAACCTTTGGGATTCCCTTTTATATTGCAGCACCTCTTTCAACATTTGACATTAACAGCCAATCAGGGGACGATATTGAAATTGAAGAACGATCTGAAGAGGAAGTATTGTTTCAAACCGGTACCAATGAAAATGATGAATTGATTAAAATAAGGGTATGTTCCCTTGGCAGTAAGGCATATAATCCTGCATTTGATGTAACACCGGCTTCTTATATTACCGGTTTTATTACTGAAAAAGGAATCATTCCGGTAGAAAAAAGCATAATAAAAAATTTACTTTCATAAAATTATAATTCATAGTTTAAACTAAATATCTGGTTAAAAAACATTCAAAAAAAAACAAATGAAATGTCCATGTTCTAGTAAACACCAAATGAGATGAAAATATCATGGACATTCTCCCGAAGTTTCGGGACAAGCTATGGGCGAAACTTGTATGAAATTAACAAACTTGAATATTTTAACAATAACTATATCAGCTGTTTAATAAAATATAAACACATGAAAATTGCAGTCATAGGATTTGGAGCCGCCGCCATTGGCTTTATAGAAAGGATGAAAACCGAAGCACATGAAATCGTTGTATTTGAGAAAAGCAAAGATATCTATTCATCAAGTATATCGGGTATTAGAGCTGATGGGAAGCTTTTTGTTTCCTCAGAAATGGGAGGAGACATGATGATTGATCTTACATTACAAAAAAAACTGGTAGATTTTTATATAGCCAATACCGAAGACAACCAGGTAGAAACAGGTCAGTCGTTTACAAACAGCAGCTATTTTAAAAAATTCTATGAAAAAGGCTTTATGCCTGTTTCAGCAGATTTTTACCACCTGGGTACTGATCAGCTAAAAATGGTATTGTATAATATTTATGAAAACTTTAAAACTTTCAAAAATATAAGTTTTAGATTTGAACAGCATATTTTATCAATTCGCACAGAAGGCAAAAAGATTTTTGTAGGAAATGCAAACGAAGCGTTTGATAAGGTTGTAATAGCTGTTGGCAGAAGCGGACATAAATTAGTGGGGAGTATTATAAAGGAACATCCTGAATTGATTTTGGACAATACCAAGGTTGATCTGGGAATCCGTTACGAAGTACCCAACCACATTGTAGCTGAGCTTAATAAAGAAATGTATGAATTCAAGGTTAAATATAAAAGTAAGACAGGATATATGGTCCGTACTTTTTGCAATAACCCTTCCGGTTTTGTAGTCACTGAAAATTATGATGATTTTGTTACTGTAAACGGTCATGCAAAGATGAAAGAAAAAAGCCAGAATACCAATTTCGCCATTTTGGTTACCATTCAACTTACAGAACCTTTTAATAATCCAATTGGGTATGGCTCACATATTGCAAAACTATCTAATCTGCTAGCAGGAAAGGGTAAGGTAATTCTTCAGACGTATGATCATTTTAAAAACTCAAAAAGAACTAAAAAACTTTACCGTATACAGCCTACGTTGCATGAATGTCGCTATATTTTAGGCGATATTAATCTGGCTTTTCCGCGCAGAATTATCGAAAGTATCGTTGATTTTATTGAAACCCTGGATCAGGTAATACCAGGTATTGCTTATCCTGACAATCTGGTGTATGCACCTGAAATTAAATTTTATTCTAATTTATTAGACAATAAAAAATTGAATAATCTTAAGTTTATAGGTGATTGTTCAGGACACACACGTTCCATTATTTATGCAACTGCTCATGGTTATTTAATGGCAGAAAGCTTTTTGGAAAAATAGATAAATTTACTTACTGGCTTGCTAAATTTCAACCAGTGAGTTAGCAATAATATTTTGATAATGATTTTCGAAGCCAATGAGATGTATCATATATACAATCAAGGAAACAATAGAAAGTTAATTTTCTTTTCACGGGATAATTATCTGTTCTTTTTAAAGAAAATAAAACTGAATATTTTACCCCATGCTGACATATTGGCCTGGTGTCTGATGCCAAATCATTTTCATCTGATGGTTTATATCCATACTTTGGAAATCTATACTCACGGGGTGACTCAGAGTCACCCCGTGAGTAAGAAAAGAACACTTAATGATAATATTGCAATAATGCTCAGATCGTATACCAGAGCTATTAATAAACAGAATAAAAATAGTGGTTCATTATTTCGCGAGGCCACCAAGGCAGAATGTATTAGCAAAGCAAAAGGAATAACACCATCATTTTATACAACTTATCATGGTTCTGAAATCTGGGTTGCAAATCCTGAAAAACAATATCCACAAAATTGCTTTAATTACATTCATACAAATCCGGTAGAAACGAAATTAGTTGCGAGCCCTCATGACTGGGAATTCTCATCCTATTGTGATTATTTGGGATTAAGAAATGGAAAATTAATAAATAGAAAAAGAGCAGATGAGCTTGGACTTATAGCAAGTTAGTTTACTCTAGAGAAGACCAAGAATCAACTCTTACATACTATTAAAATAAATTATATGCAAAAAATAATTATATACAGTAAGATTTTCATGTTAATAGCATTAGCTATTCATATGATTTCCTGTTCACCTAAAATCACTGAAAAAACACAGGAAAAAGCAATCACTGTGTCGAAAGACAGCCTTTTACAAAATTCTTCATTTGAAGGTATCGTTCCGGCTTTAACGGATGAAATACCTAAGAAGTATATTATAAATGAGATACAGGATAGTATTGCCAATGATAACCTGCAGACAGTTTTAATATACAAAACTGGTTGGGAAATGTCATTACCTGTCATTAATTTAAATACCAACGAAAGCATTACATTCTCTTTTGACGATTTGGAAGGGGATGTTAAAAGGTATAAATATACTATTCTTCAATGCGATGCCAACTGGCAGTACTCTCAATTGCTTCCATCTCAATATATTGATGGATTTACAGAAGATTATATTGCAGATTACAAATTATCTTTCAATACCATACAAAAATACACCCATTATAATCTGGTATTCCCTAAAGAAACCATGAAAATAACCAAATCAGGTAACTATATTTTAAAAGTGTATACTGATGATAATCCAAACGAACCCATTATTATCAAACGGTTTATGGTGATGGAACAAAAGGTAAATATCATTGGGAAAATAAAAGATGCTACTTTGTTAAACGATAGAAAATATAAACAGGAAGTAGATTTTGTAATTAATACAAACAACTATATCATTAATAATCCATCCAGAAATTTAGTTGTTAAAATATTTCAAAACATGCGTCCCGACAATGCAGTATGCAATCTGAAACCCCGCCTGGTAAAAGGCAATGAATTGGATTATGATTATGACGAAGGAAATACTTTTGATGGAGGCAATGAGTTCAGAAATTTCGATATTAAAAGCTTGAAATACAATTCCGAAAGAATATCACATATCGAATATGAAGGTGGTTCCAACCATGTTTATCTGCACAATGATCTTGCCCGTAGGTTTAAAGTTTATAAAACAGAAGAAGACATTAATGGCAAAAGAGCCATCAAGGCTGATTATATTACTGACAGCGACACTGAAGCCGATTATACCTATGTACATTTTACGCTGCCTTATGATATCCCGACTGTTGAGGGAAACATATACCTTTACGGAGCATTCAATAATTGGAAATTAGACCATCATTCTATGATGACCTATAGTTTTAAAAACCGGGCTTATGAAGCTTCAATATTTGTAAAACAAGGCTATTATAATTATCAGTATATATTACAAAAAACAGATAATGAAATAGATGATACATTTGTAGAAGGAAATCATTCTGATGCTGAGAACGATTATTTTATTTTTGTATATTATCGACCCATGGGCGAATTATACGATAAACTGATAGGATTCAGGCAATTGAATTCAATCAACAACCGGAACTGATCTTGTTTTCAAAAAGGATTTTTTGAACTATATGATTGAATGGGTTTTAAATAGCGTTTATAAAAATCCCAGGTCCAGTTTTGCTTCTTCTGACATCATATCTTTTTCCCAGGGTGGTTCAAATACAATTTCTACATCTACACTTTTAATTCCACTTATCGCACTTACCCTATCTTTGACTTCCTCAGGCAAGCTTTCGGCAACTGGACAGTTTGGAGCTGTGAGTGTCATGATGATTTTAACTGTAAAGTTTTCATTTACTATCACTTCATAAATTAAACCTAAATCAAAAATATTTACGGGAACTTCAGGATCGTAAATGGTTTTAAGTACATTTAATACAGCCTGTTCGTAGATTCTAATTTCGTCTTTTAATTCCATTTCATTAATTATAAATTATAAGTTATGAATTATAAATATTTTGCTTTTACTGTTATTATTGAACTTTTGATGATTTTTAATAACTCTGTTGCATCAGATTTTATATTTTCATATTCTACTTCTTTCAAATAGTTAGTTTCTTTTAATAATTCAATCCAATAGATACTCTCATCACATTCCTTTTGAGCGATACCCAATTTATGTACAAAATCAGCCTTACTTTCAGCGTTTTGTGCTTCACGAACTAAAGCACCAACTGCAGTACCACTTCTTAATAATTGTTTGCTCAGTACAAATTCTATATTGTTTTCTTTCAAGTATTGATATAATTTAACAATTCTTATTGCAAAACGAAACGATTTTGTAAGTAAAATATTCTCTTTTTTATCATTCATAATTTATAGCTCATAAATTATAATTATTATTCGTATTTAGTCTTAAACACCAATGCATATAATTTCATCTGCTTCATCATGGCTACTAATCCATTGGAGCGAGTAGGTGAAAGATGATCTTTTAAGCCTATTTTATTGATAAAACCGAGATCAGCATCCAGAATATCCTGTGGTTTTTGTTTTGTTAATACACGAATAAGCAAACTTGCAATACCTTTGGTAATTACTGCATCGCTATCAGCCTTGTATATTATGACTCCATTATCATATTCAGCACTTAACCAAACCCTGGATTGGCAACCGGTAATTAAGTTGTTTTCAACCTTGTTTTTTTCGTCTATCATGGGGCATTCCCTGCCCATTTCAATTACATAATTGTATTTATCCATCCAGTCGTCGAAATTTTGAAACTCTTCAACAATCTGATTTTCTGTTTCCTGTATTGTCATTTTAAAAATTAATTTATTTCTTTTGTTTATTTTTTAAACTGCTGAAATTGTTATTTTTAGGTTTTTAAATTAATTATTTTTACACAAGTTTCGCCCATAGCTTGTCCCGAAACTTCGGGCGAATGTTTATGAAATATTCATCTCATTTAGTGTTCATTAGAACGTGGACATTTCATAAAAATAAACTGCTTTTTCGTTTTTTTCATCATTGATTTCTCCAAAGAAATTTTCATCCATTTTTTGCTCAAATGTTTTTGCATCAATGTATTGTGCAGTTATTTTGACTTTATTATCTTCTGAAACTTTTATCTTTACATAATTATAAACATAACCTTCGCCTTTAGGGTTTTCAATAAGTTTTGATTCAGAAGCAACTACAAAAGCCAATTTGTTTTTTATAGCTTCTTTTGCAAAATATTCGTAAACACCTAAATTCATACCTCCAATAGCATCGGGTACTTTTTCTTTTTCTTCGTTATCGCTGATGAGTTTGCATTTATTGTAGTAGACTACCATGCGAACCTGTTTTCCTGATTTTAATGCAGCCATTAATTCATCAAAATTTTTCAACTGCTTTTGAGCAAAAACGGGATTTGACATTAAAAATATTACGATTAAAATTGAACTGATTTTATTCATATCCTTTTTACTTTATAAACTTTATAAATTATGAATTTTAAAACTCAATTAAACATTTCTTTCACTTTATAAATAGCTTTTATCATAACATCAATTTCTTCTTTTGTATTATAAAACGCAAAAGAAGCACGAATTGTTCCGGGAATTCCGTAAATATCCATAAGAGGTTGGGCACAATGGTGACCTGTTCTTACTGCAACTCCAAATCGATCGATGATGGTACCTGCATCGTAAGGATGAATATTGTCGATTAGAAATGAAACAACAGAAGCTTTATGCTTTGCAGTTCCAATGATTCGGATACCTTCAATTTTCAGTAATTCTGTAGTGGCATAATTTAATAATTCATTTTCGTATAATGCTATTTTATCGATACCTATTTTTTCAATATATTGTAAGGCAGCTTCTAAACCCAGAACATCACCAACATCAGGCGTTCCTGCTTCAAACTTATAAGGTAATTCATTATAGGTTGTTTTTTCAAAGCTAACAGTTTGTATCATCTCTCCGCCGCCCTGATAGGGTGGCATGGCATTTAACCATTCTTCTTTCCCGTATAAAACGCCGACTCCCATGGGAGCATATATTTTATGACCCGAAAAACAATAGAAATCACAATCCAGATCCAATACATCTACGCTGGAATGGGCGATTCCTTGTGCTCCGTCAATCAGAACAGGAATATTATGCTCATGGGCTTTCCTGATCAGCTCTTTTATTGGATTAATGGTTCCTAAAGCATTTGAAACATGTGTAATTGCTATAATTCTGGTCTTTTTAGAAATCAGATTATTAAAGGCATCTAAATCAAGTTCACCGTTTTCATGAAAAGGAATCACTTTTAAAACAGCATTTTTTTCCTCGCAAATCATTTGCCAGGGTACTATGTTGGAGTGATGTTCCATGGCAGAAATCATCACTTCATCACCTTTTTTGATATATTTTTTACCAAAAGAAGCTGCAACAAGGTTAATGCTTTCTGTGGTTCCTCTTGTAAAAATGATTTCATGAGCATGGGAAGCATTTATAAATTTCCTAACTGTTTCTCTGGCATTCTCAAAAGCCATGGTGGCTTTTTGGCTCATAAAATGCACTCCGCGATGAATATTACTATTCTCTTCAGAATAATACTTTACAACGGTATCTATAACGCATTGAGGCTTTTGTGTTGTTGCTCCATTGTCAAAGTAAACCAGAGGTATACCATAGACTTGTTGTTGAAGGATAGGAAAATCCAAACGTATTTTATTTATATTCAACATATTGATGTAAATACTATTTTTTCTTTACTGTTTTTTTAGTTGATTTTTTGGGTGCAGTTTTTTTTGCTACAGTTTTCTTTACAGTTTTACCATTTTCCTCGGCTATTTTCATGCAGTCAGCTAAAGTTAAATCATTTGCATCTTTACCAGAAGGAATTTTATAATTATCTTTTCCAATTTTTATATAAGGACCATATCTTCCATTCAGCACTTTTACTTCAGTATTATCCGGGAATTCTTTGATGCTTTTTTCTGTATTTTTCTTTTTCTTTCCTTGAATGTATTCAATAGCTTCGGCCAATGTAAATGCAATTAAATCCTGAGCTTTAGGTACCGGGAAATTTGTTTTGTCATAGGTAATATAGGGTCCATATCTGCCAATATTCACTACAACGTCATGTTTTTCATGCACTCCCAGTGTTTTTGGAAAATGTTTTGAAATCTCTGCTTTTGCACTATCAGTGATTCTTTTGGCTTTAATAATGTCTATGCATCTTTCTTCAGAAACTTCATAAGGGTCATCCGTTTTTATTAATGAATAAAATTTGCCGTCATGGCGGATATATGGACCAAAACGACCGATAGAAACAACCATTTCAAGGTCTTCAAAACTGCCTGTAGTTCTGGGTAAATTAAATAATTCAAGTGCTTGTTCGAGGGTAATGGTGTCAAGGCTTTGACCTTTCTTTAAACCTGCAAAACTTGGTTTTTCTTCATCTTTCGCTTCCCCTATTTGTGCCATTGCACCAAAGCGTCCAATTCTGACATATACATTTTTTTTGGTTTTTGGGTCAACTCCAAGTAAACGTTCTCCTTTTGCTCTTTCAGATTCTTTCAGTGTTTTCTCAACCGTTTCGTGAAATGGGGTATAAAAACTTTTAATCATTTCATTCCAGACCAATTGACCTTCAGCTATTTCGTCAAAATCTTTTTCAACTTTAGCCGTAAAGTTATAATCAAGAATGCTTTCGAAATTAAGCACTAAAAATCTATTCACTACGGAACCTATATCGGTTGGGAATAATTTACTTTTTTCGAAACCGGTTTTTTCTGATTTAATGGCTTCTTTGATTGTATTGTTTTTCAGAGTTATTACATCGAATTTTCTGATTTCTCCATCTCTATCCTCTTTTACAACATATTCCCTTTTTTGAATAGTAGAAATAGTGGGAGCATAAGTAGAGGGTCTGCCAATGCCAAGATCCTCAAGTTTTTTAACAAGACTTGCTTCGGTAAATCTTGGAGGGTGTTGGGTAAAGCTTTGTGTTGCATTGCATTCATTCAAATGTAATTTTTCACCTTTTTTTACAGGCGGTAACAATCCTTTTTGGTTTTCTTCATCCTCGTCGTCGTTGGATTCTAGATAAACTTTTAAAAATCCATCAAACTTTATCACTTCTCCTTTTGCAACAAAATTTTCTTTTCTATTGTCGATGTCAATGGTAATATTGGTTTTTTCTAATTGAGCATCGCTCATTTGTGAAGCAATCGTGCGTTTCCATATTAAATCGTACAAACGTTTTTGTGAAGCATCCCCGTTGATAGTTTGATTATTTAAATAGGTAGGTCGAATGGCTTCATGCGCTTCCTGAGCACCTTTGGTTTTAGTAGTATATTTGCGAATTTTAACATAGTCGTTTCCGAATAAACTTTCAATTTCTTTCTTAGCCATTGCTAATGCCATATTAGAAAGGTTAACGGAGTCAGTCCTCATATAGGTAATAAATCCTGATTCATATAGTTGTTGTGCAACCATCATGGTTTTAGCAACGGGGAATCCTAGTTTTCTACTGGCTTCCTGTTGTAGTGTGGATGTTGTAAACGGAGGTGCAGGAGATTTTTTGGATGGTTTCATCTCAACATCAGCTACAGTAAAAACAGCTTTGATACAATCATTTAAAAATTGAATCGCATCATTTTTCTTTTCAAATCGTTGGGATAGTTCAGCTGAAATAGTGGTGTTTATATCAGCAGTTTTAACATCAAAAAGACCAATTACTTTATAAAAAGAGGTAGTAAGAAATCCTCTGATTTCGTCTTCTCTCTCTACAATTAATCTAACTGCAACAGATTGAACTCTTCCTGCGGATAAAGCAGGTTTTACTTTTTTCCATAATACCGGCGAGAGTTCGTAACCGACTAACCTGTCCAGTACCCTTCGTGCTTGTTGTGCATTTACCAAATGGAGATCCAGTGCGCGGGGATTTTCAACTGCATTTAATATTGCAGATTTTGTAATTTCATGAAAAACAATACGTTTAACTTTATTTGCTTTTAAACCCAATGCCTCCATCAAATGCCATGAAATAGCTTCTCCTTCACGGTCTTCATCGGATGCTAACCAAACTATTTCAGCTTCTTTCGCTAACTTTTTTAATTCATTTACAATTTTTACTTTATCTGGTGATATTTCATACTGAGGTTGAAAATTGTTCTCAATGTCAATACTGATAGTCTTTTTTGACAAATCTCTCACATGACCAAAACTTGATTTTACAACAAAATCACTTCCTAAAAACTTCTCAATTGTCTTAGCTTTTGCAGGTG
>CAIUKU010000485.1 GCA_903899825.1 uncultured Bacteroidales bacterium
GAAAATATATTTATTAAAACTAAACCATAAATAAAAATCACTTAGAATTAATAACATAAAAAAAATCATAAATCCTATATATTTAGGCATCTCATGAGCTGTAATATAAAATACACCTATAAATGATGCAACTAAAAAAATAGAAATTAAGAAAACCTGGCGAATTTTTAGAGACATTTGAAAATATTTTTTATTAGAACAACTAATTTAGCACAAAATTTGTCTAGGTATCGCTGCACTGTAGCGACAAAGTCTTAAAGATTGTTAAATTCCTGACAAATATAGTATAATTTTTGTTACTTTGTGTTGTAAAATTACAAAATAAAATATTGATAAAACAATAAAAATCAATTATATGCTAAATAAAATAAAAAAATCACTTTTTTGCACACTATTGTTCCTATCATTTTATTCCTTTGGACAAAAAGAAGGCTATAATATTAAAATTAAGCTTGATAATTACAAATTTGACACTTTGTATCTGGGAAATTACTATGGAAGCAGTCAATATATTAAAGATACAGCTATTCTAAATTCTAAAAAAATGTTTTTATTCTCTGGAAAAGAAAGCTTGCCTGGTGGAGTATACCTTATTATTACTCAGGATAAAAAATATTTTGAAATAATTATTGACAAAGAACAAAATTTCACAGTAGAAAGCCAATACGATGATTTTTATAAAGATATAAAGATTAAGGGATCACCTGATAACGATATTTATTGCCAATTTGTAAATTATAACCGAATAAAATACGATGAATATTCGCCCTATCAAAAAAAGATGGAAGCCATGAAAGACAATAAAGATACGGTAGATTGGTGTAAAAAAAAGCTTGTATTAATCAATGAAGAAATTGGAAATTATAAAAAGAAATTTATGGCTGAAAATCCAAATCATTTGATGACAAAAGTCTTTAAATCATCTAAGGAAGTAGATGTCCCAGATCCTCCCAAAAAAGCAGACGGCAGCATTGACTCCTTATTTTCCTATAGATATTATAAACAACATTATTGGGACAATGTTGATTTTTCTGACGACAGAATACTCAGAACACCTGTATATCACTCAAAACTAGATTATTACTTCAAGAATCTTATTATACCTGCCAATGATTCAATCAAAACAGCAGCAGATGATATTATTGAAAAAGCCCGTCCAAGTAAAGAATTATTCAAATATACAGTTTGGTATCTTACCAACAAATATGAGAAATCATCAATTATGGGACAGGATGAAGTTTTTGTACATCTTGTTGAAAAATATTATATGAGTAATCAGGCATTCTGGGTAACACCTTCTATTTTAGAGTCAATTACAAAAAGAGCCTTGCAGCTTAAACCAATTTTAATTGGCAAAGTTGCACCTGAACTTATTATGCCAGATACATCAGGAGCATTTGTTTCAATGCGTTCCAGCAGAGGAAGATTTACATTTCTTGTATTCTGGGATACAGATTGTGGCCATTGTAAAACAGAAATTCCAAAAATTAAAAAGTTTTATGATGAATATAAAACAAAGTATGGTTTGGAAGTATTTGCAATAGATACTGATAGTGACCTGGAACGATGGAAAAAATACATCATCGAAAACAAACATGAATGGATCAGTGTTACCGGAACTAAAACAAATCTTGATTATCACAAAGCTTATGATATTATTAGCACCCCTGTTTTGTTTATTTTAGACAAAGATTTTAGAATTATTGCAAAACACATTTCTATTGATGATGCTAAAGGATTTTTAGACAATTATATGGAAAAAGAAAAACAAAAGAAATAATACTGAAATAAAAAAACCTCTTAGAAAAATAACCTAAGAGGTTTTTTTTATTGATGTTCAACTCTTAATAAATCATTGATAGTTTTTACCGGATTAAAAGTAATGATGGGCACTTCAATAAAAATACTTATCCATTCAGCCATAGCTCCATTCCATAAACCAGGCAATTCCTGGGCTTTTAAATTTCTTCCGTCTTTTGATTTAATGGAAATAAAACCAGTAGATGGATCAATAAATTCATTTAAATCAAATACATCACCTTTGTAATTTTTTACACCACAAACTAAATCAACAGGATTAAAATGAGTTGCTGCCTTATAAATCTTATTCTGAACTGTATTGTTTATATTAATTTGTGATGATTCAACGATTTGTAAAGAAGATTCTCCTTTTGAATTCATCACCCAAAATGGACCACCTCCGGGTTCTCCTTCATTTTTAACCATACCACAAATCCTTATTGGACGATTCAATCTGTTATACAAATAATGGATTTTATCTTTTTGAGAAAATGTATCAAAATTTTCTGGAAAACTTATCATTAAAAACTGATTGGAATAAATAATAATTTCATCTAATTTTTCATTTTCCACATCCTCTTTTTCGAGTAAATGCAAATATTGAAATATATTATGTTGAAGACTTAATAAATAGCCACCAATAACTTTTTTATATAAATAGGTTTGATCTTTTAGCTTATCTGGTACAATATTGTCAATATTTTTTATAAAAACAATATCTCCTTTTAAATCATTTAAGTTTTCTATCAACGCTCCATGCCCTCCTGGTCTAAACAACAGTTTTCCGTCAACATCTCTGAAAAATTCATTATTCAGATCAACAGCGACAGTATCTGTACTTGATTTTTGTACAGAATATGAAATATCAAACAAAACATTAAATTTTTTCTCGTAAATTTCCTTTACAGAATTTATGTGAGCAATAAATCTTTCAATATGTTCAGGAGATAATGTAAAATGAATAGACGAAATATTATCAGCATTTTTAGTATAGATAGCAGCTTCAACCAGATGTTCCTCAATGGCAGTTCTTGAAGAATCAGCGTAATGATGAAATTTCAACAAGCCTTTTGGTAAACTTCCATAAGCCAGTCCTTTCTCATCTAATAAATAATTAATAATATTATTATAATCACGATTTTGTATGCACTCTTCGATTTTCAATTGATTTGCTGCCATTATTTCTTTTAAATCATTATAAAAGGCAAATTTCTTAATTTCAGTAATAAATTTGTAAACAGAATTAAAGCTTTTATCATTTTCAAAAGCCTGAATATCTTTATCTTCACCTTTGAATTTCTCTCTGAATGAAAACAAATTTTGAAACATTCGACTTGCAGCTCCTGAAGCTGGAACAAATTTCATTACTTTTCGGTTTCTTATATTTTCTTCAAAAATATTTGAATATTGCTCAATTTGCTGAGTATCGAAAATTGTAATTCCATCTTTAAAAACGGCTGGTTTTAATAGATTTACAAAAGGAAAACCAGTTTTAAAATTTTCGATCTGGTGCTCAATTTTTTTGATGTCGATGCCCAGTTCTTGAAATACTTTTATATCAGTTTGTAAAATCATAGTTGCACGAATTAGAGTTCAAATATATAAAATATTACTGAATTATGAATAAGTGTTTATATAAAAATAAGAGAAAAAAACCTAATATCACACATAGACATGCAACAAAAATTATTATTTCTGTATCGAAAAAAAAGATTAGGACTTTTTTATTCATAATTTTCTATAGAAAAATGAGCCATATATTGACAAGTTAACTAAAATTAATATTTTGTCGATAAAAAAAGGTTATGACTTATTCATAATTTTTTATATAAGAAAACCTATATATATCGATTGACAAGTCAAGTAGCATA
>CAIUKU010000486.1 GCA_903899825.1 uncultured Bacteroidales bacterium
GCTTGTGGTGGAGTTCCTGCTCCAAGTACTATTCCTTTTACAAATGGATTAGATGGTGGATGTTTAATAAGCGGAACCTCAAATCCATCAACATTCACAGTAACACCTGGTGCATGTGGCGGAACAGTAACAGAAACATGGACAGCAACAGATGCATGCAACAAACCATTAGCATCAGTATCAAGGACAATAACTGTATCACCAGCAGTATTACCAACAATGACAGCACTTGCTGACATTACAGTAGTTTGTGGTGAAGTTCCTGCTCCAAGTACTATTCCTTTTACAAATGGAATAGATGGAGGATGTTTAATAAGCGGAACCTCAAATCTGTCAACATTCACAGTAACACCTGGCGTATGTGGCGGAACAGTAACAGAAACCTGGACAGCAACAGATGCATGTAACAGACCATTAGCATCAGTATCAAGAACAATAACTGTATCACCTGCATTATTACCAACCATGACAGCACTTGCTGACATCACAGTAACTTGTGGTGGAGTTCCTGCTCCAAGTACTATTCCTTTTACAAATGGATTAGATGGTGGATGTTTAATAAGTGGAACATCGAATCCATCAACATTCACAGCAACACCTGATGCATGTGGCGGAACAGTAACAGAAACCTGGACAGCTACAGATGCATGCAACAGACCATTAGCATCAGTATCAAGGACAATAACTGTATCACCAGCAACTTTACCAACTATGACAGCACCTGTTGATATCACTGTAAGCTGTATAGATTTATTACCAACAGCAAGTTCAATTACTTTTAATAATGGATTAAGTGGTAATTGTGAAATAACAGGTACTTCCAACAACTCCACTTTCACTACAACTGTAGCAGGAAGTTGCAATGGAAAAGTTACTGAAACTTGGACAGCAGTAGATGCTTGTGGAAGAAATCTATTACCGGTTTCAAGAATTATCACCATAAATGATGATATTCCTCCTGTTATCACTTGCCCATCTGACATTACAGTCAATATGAATACAGGCTGTACTTATGTTGGAACAATAGGAACTGCAACAGCAACAGATAATTGTACACCAACTGCAAGTATAATTATTACAAGTGATGCTCCGGCAGCATTCCCAATTGGTGCTACAACTGTAACATGGAAAGCCAAAGATTTGTGTAATAATGAAATTAGCTGTACACAAATTGTTACTGTAATAAAGAATAGTTTAATTGGTAAACTAACCTACAACAATACCAATCATACTGTACTGAACAATGTAACTTTAACATTAAATCCGGGAGCTTTAACCACAGTAACAGATGCAAGTGGTAATTATTCGTTCAATGATTTATGTGCAGGAAACTATACTATTGCAATAACCCAAAACAATAAACCTGGCGGTGGTATCAATTCAACAGATGCTGCTCAGGTAAATGCCTGGGGTGCTAATCCTACACCGATTGAATTGTGCAAATACTTTGCCGGTGATGTCTTACATGACGTTAATATGAATGGAGCTGATGCCGGAAGAATTTTACAACATTTTGTAACTGCTGGAAATCCTTCATTTATAGGATGCTGGGATTATTGGAAAGCAGGGGATGTTAATAACAGTAATTCGCATGCAGATTGTCCTAATATTCCTTTGACTATTGTTGGAGGTGAAAACACTGTTAATCTTTTAGGCCAAAGTACCGGTGACTTTAATGGTAGTTTTACGCCTGGTAGTTTGAAATCAACAAGTGATAATCTTACTTTAAACTATGGTCAAAACATGCAGGTAAATCAGGGAACTATATTTGAATTACCTATTTATGCCGGAATGGACATGAATGTGAGTGCCATTTCTATGATCCTTAATTTCCCATCAAATTTACTGGAAATTGAAAGCGTATACCTGACAAACGATCCTAATACTCCATTAGAATTCAGCGTTTATAACAATGAGTTGAGAATTGGTTGGAATTCATTACAAGCTGTTAATTTGTTGAATGGTGATCGCTTGCTTACATTGAAATTGAAACTTGTAGGGTCTTGCAGTTCAGAAGGTATCCTTCTTTCACTTGCTGGTAATCCTCTCAATGAACTTGCAGATGAAAATTATAATGTTATCAATAATGCTTTAATAATTGTTGACAAGATCAATGCATCTGCAGTGAATGTAAGTAATAACCTGCAATCAGAAAAGTTTTCATTCAGCAATCATCCAAATCCTTTTAAAGGAAATACTACTATTGATTATACATTACCATTTGATGGTAAGGTTATCATAGAAGTCTATGACATATTGGGTCAGAGAATTAGTCTGGCGCTGAATGAACTGCAAACTGCCGGAGCTCATACCCTGGTATTAGATGCAGCTATCTTTACTCCTGGTGTTTACACCTGTACCTTACAGCTTAATAATTCAGTTAAGTCAATTAACCGTACTATTAAAATTATGAGTAAGTAAGGATTTCTATTTAGAGAACGGGGTCACACCCCGTTCTCTTTTTTCTTCTGAATAATTTTTATTATCAATTTACCTATTAACCCATATCGAGAATATTAAATCAGCATAAAATTTAAATCAAAATCAAAATAAATATAAATGAAAACGACAGTTATATTCTGGATGATGTTTTTTTGTTTATCACAATCAATAAATGCTCAGAATGCACCTGTCACTATTATTGGAAATTATATCATGAGTGGTTCAACAATTAGCGTGCCCATTACTACTGCCAATTTTACAAATATTGGAAGTTGCAATTTAAAACTTACTTACAATCCAGCCGTTGTAACAGCCTTAAGTGTAACCATAGGTTCCGGTCTCGGTGGAAATTTAAGTACAAATCTGACAGTTCCTGGTGAAATCACATTAGGTTGGTATGCTTATCCTGGAAAAACAGTTGCAAACAATAGTGTGATTTTTAATATAAATTTTCAAAAACTTAATTCCGGTACTACAGCTTTGTCATTTTACGATAATGGCTATTCTTGTATTTTTTATAATGGGAACTGGAGTCCTTTAAATGATTTGCCCGATTCAACGTATCATCATAATGGGTCAATAACGGTTCTTCCGGTTAATGCACCACATACCATTGCTCCTTTAATAACTGCAGTTTCAGGAGATACTGTAAGTGTAGCTGTTAAAGTAAGTGCTTTCAATTCAATAGGATCATTATTTCTTACGTTGAATTATAATGAAACAGTACTGAGCTATTTATCATTTTATAATAATTCCTCTTTTCCTTCACTTTCAGTTAATTCATCAATAAGCGGAAGTCTTGTTATTAATGGTACATCTTCTGCATATAATGGTGTGAACTATCCTGATAGTACAGTATTGCTTACTTTGAAATTTATTTATCATGGAGGATCAAGTGGACTCACCTGGTTCGATAATGGAAGCTCCTGTATGTTCACCGCACCTCAGGGAGGTATTGTTTATAATGATTCACCTCAGGCTAGCTATTACAATGATGGTTCAGTTGATCCAGCATTAATAATTTCGGGCAGTTTTTCAGTTTGCGCAAATACTACAATGAGCTATTCATTTCCTAATCTACCCCTTGCTTCATACCAGTGGAATGTCACGAATGGAGCGATAATATCAGGTATTAACACAAATACAATTATTGTTTTATGGAATAATAATTCAATGAATGGAACAATATCTGTGGTAGCATCTGATTTAAACAACATTTACTCATTATCAAAACCTGTAACTATAAACCCATTACCAACTCCGGTAGTGACAGGAAGTGCTAGTGTATTATGCAATACTAATGAGATTTATAATACAATGGGTTCTTCAGCTCAGTTTTTCTGGTCTGTTGTTGGTGGAAGCATTCAAAATGGACAAGGTAGCAATACAATAATGGTTGATTGGGATTCTTGTACTTATTATAATTCCGGATCAGTTACTGTAACTGAAACCAATTTATCTCCATCTGGATGTAACGCTACATCTAATTTGAATATAACATTTTCAGTTCCGGTCAGAACGCTATATGGCCAGTTGACTTATGATAATTCGGTCAATACACCTTTAAATGATATATATATCCAGTTGATTGACAGTTTAAATAATGTTGTAGCTTCTACAACAACGGTTACACATATTGATCAGTCTATTCCAGGAAATCAGGTTCAAATACCAGGATATTATGAATTTTTTAATATCAACAATGGGAACTATATTATAAAAGCTTTTACAACAATACCATGGAAGGGTGTAACTGCAACCGACGCTTTGATGGTAAAACTACATTCTGCAGGTATTATTGCCTTGAATGGTCTTCCTTTTTTAGCTGCTGATGTTAATCTGTCAAATTGTATAAATGCTACAGATGGGCTCGTTATTGAATTGCGTTGTGTCGGAATAAAAAATAGTTTTGATGCAGGTGACTGGGTTTTTGGAAATACAAATGTGAATATAAATGGGTTGACTGAACATAACTTTCAAGCACTTGTCATGGGAGATGTAAATAAATCATACCTTCCTTCAAATGATAGTAAATCTGTAAATAATACATTTTTACAAAAGGAAGGAGTTATAACGGTTAATAATAATGAGGAATTTGAATTTCCAGTTAAAGTCGATGATTTTATTAATCTGGGTGCTATTACATTGGATTTATTATACAATAATGCTCTGATTGAAGTAACAGGATTAACTTCAACATTAATTGGGTTTGAATATAACATTAAAAACGACAGAATTTTAATTGCATGGTCTTCGATATACCCGGTTTCACTTAAACCCAATGAAATTCTATTTACTTTAAAACTAAAAACAAAAGTTGTAATTGACAGCAGTTATAATCTGATAAGCTATGGTGAAATTTTAGATTTTGCTGATGGAAAAGGAAATAATATTCAGCCCATTCAATTAAAAGTGAATAGTATAGAAATTGACGATGGGTATTTCAATTACAGCGTAAATCCAAATCCATTCAGTTACAATGCTGAGATTTATTATAATATTACTGAACCAGGGAATGTTAGAATTTTTTTGTTCAATGCAATGGGTCAAAGAACAGCAGTTCTACAGGATGCTTACAAAACAATAGGAGATTATAAAA
>CAIUKU010000487.1 GCA_903899825.1 uncultured Bacteroidales bacterium
AATGCTAAAGCATCTGCTATTCCTGTTGCATCACTACATTGTAAATTAGCATCAAGATCTCCTGCTGTATTTACTAATACTGGAGCGGTATTGTCAATTACTGTAATTGTCTGTACAAAGTTTGTACTGGTATTGCCATTTCCGTCTGTGAAATTCCATGTACGTACTCTTACATATGCATTGGCACAACTTACGTCTGGTGTGTTTACATCACTTACCAAATGTATGGTTGGGGTTGCTGTACAATTGTCGGTTGCAGTTGGTGCTAATGCCAAAGCATCTGCTATTCCTGTTGCATCACTACATTGTAAATTAGCATCCAGATTTCCTGCTGAGTTTGTAATTACTGGCGCCTCATTATCACTCACCGTTACCGTAAATATACAAGTAGCAGTTCCTGCATAATTGGTTGCAGTGATGGTATCGTAAGTAATCCCTTTATTGAATGCTAAACCAGATCCTGTTCCACTTCCGCTTCCTGTGGTTGCACCACCCAATTTATACGTATAAGTCGGAGTTGGATAACCGCTGGCTGTGGCAGTATAGCTTACAGTATTAGAACACATTCCACTGGCAGTATTTACTGAAATATCAGAAGGACAAGTTGTAAAAACTGGTGTTACATTTAAAGGATTATTGTCAGCAAGGCTGAATGTATTGGAGAAATCAGTGGTAAGCTGGGTATTTGAACCTCCGATAAACTGAAAAACCTTAGTTGGATAAGGCGAAGTTGTAAAATTAAAAGTCAGGTTAGCCGGTACATTTGCAGTAAAAGCATTTGTATTTGTCATACGGAGACGGCAAATCCTTGTTCCGGGAGAAGTACTCAGTATAATCCCGTTTCCCGGAGCGGGAGGGGTTACAGGAGTCAACTTTATTGTATTTTGGCTTAGAGACCAAATCACATTCGTGGGTGCCTGAACGCCTAACTCCGAAGATGAAGGAACAATAGACATTGTAATAGTACCCCCATTATAAATGGCAGGATTCACAGTAATTCCCGCCTGAACTGCAGCCAGTTCAAAGGGTGTACTTCCCAAATCCTGCAAATATAAGTCAAATTCCAGCACTTTGTTTGAAGTTTGCGCATCATTTTTAATCGTAAAATTAAATGGATTTTGAGCATTCGTCTGAAAAAAAGTAAATATTGCAAGAAGCAAAAATGTAATTCTCAGAAAATTTTTCGTAATATTTTTCATTTGATTATGTATTCTTATTTTCATAATTTTATTTTTTAATATTTTCATTAATAAAAGGAATCACTATAGATTGCTATAGTGATTCCTTTATAAATTATGGGGTTGCTATGCCTATAGCCTGATTGGCATTGTTTTGAGCAATCGACATATCTGAACCATCAATCAAACCATCTCCATTGCAATCATCATACAGATAACCGGAACTGGCCAGATTTGTATCGTTCTGAATAAATGACATATCACTTCCATCCACAATACCATCCTGGTTTACATCGCCAGCATAAATCAAATAGTGTCCGCTGATTAATTTAAGGTTTCCACCAAACACATTAGCAGCTAATGCGTAAGAGCGGGTAACAACAGGAGTTCCAAATAAAACAGCTGTAGCAGTAGTAGTTTCAATACTGTTACGGTGTTTCACAGTTATATAATAAGATCCGTTATAAATACCAGGTATAACCACTGTAGCAGTACCTGTCGTGCTGAGATCAATATCATTTGCTGTATAAATAACCGTGGCATAAGTAGTTGCATCGTGCAATTCAACAGTGATATGATCAGCAATACCGCTTGACCATTTATCGCCTAATTCATCCTGTGCCTGCCTCATTGTAGTAGTACCATTGTATAGTCCTTCGAGCAGCACATTGGTCAGATTCAGCGTTATGTTGCCATGTACGTTGCCATTGACCCAGGTAGTATGAATAATAGTTGCAGAAATATCTGCCAGTTCACATCCGGGAACAAATTCAATCACAGCTGGTGGATCAGAATTGGGAGCAATTTTCAAAAATCTTAATTTTAAAAACTCACCGTTAATGTCAGTAGCTGTTCCGCTTGCCCATGATATCGTGATGATATTAGGAGCTGTATGCCAAACTATCGCACCAAAGTTATTGTCTTTCACTTCGATATAGGTAATTTTGCTGACATCATAATTCAACACCAGGGTAGCTGCTCCCATATTCACAGGCATATTGCTGAAACTTACAGGAACATATACTGTATCACAACCCTGATATCCATAAACGGATGCAATGATTGCACGACGTGAAGTGGTATCCGGTGTTATGGCAGCATTGGTATACGCCACCTGAACAAACTGATCAGCAAGGGTAATAAAAGAACAAGCAGGACCAAAACTGATGTTGGCTGTTCCAATACCCAGGTATTTGAATTTCAACCTCAGAAAGATCCCGTTAATATCGGGCGCACTGGCATTGCTCCAGCTGATATTGATAGCTGAAGCTGTATTTTGAACCGTAGCACCAAAAATATTAGCAGTATCAGTGATAAATGCTAATTTTGAATTGTCATAAGGAAGACTCATGGTAACAGCCCCTACACCGGTAACTGCACCATAAGGCAGATTCGCAAGTGTAATAGGAATATTGAAATCATAACCCTGAGGAATACCGCTATAAGAACCTAATACGGCTGTTGCATTGGTAGGCCCCGGTGTGATGATACCATTAAAATAACTAACCTTAATATTGCTGGTAGCATTGTTGGTAATCAGACTTCCTGCATAAAACTCGAGGGTAGTTGCTGTATTGCCGATGTATTGGAATTGGATATTTATTAAGTGAGTTGGCCAATTGATATTGGCTCCGGATGTGTTTGACCAGACAATCGTCAAAATACCATTGCTGGCAGTTGCAATTGCTCCGTCAAGGTTAGCCGTGGCAGAAATATCAATAAAGCTTAACTTTGTAGTATCGTATTTTATTTTTTGGGTAATTGCACCTACATTGCTGCCAAAACCTTCATACTTAATCTGTGCAGTAAATACTTCACCAGTACCAGAAGTTGCAGTTGTACTAAATATAGTCGCTATACAAGTATTATTCATTTTGGGATATACTCCACCATTGGTATAGGTTGGATAAACAACTGTTAAACCCTGTGTAACCTCTGAAGTATTTAAAATACTTAAAGGGCAGTATGTTGTAGGACCTATATATTCAAAATTAAGATTCAACAACAATCCATCGGAAAAAGTTTGAAAATTCACAAGATCTGTAGCTGAAAAAATTAAATAAATAGTTGAGTCTACAGCATAAGGTGTTGGTGTAAATAATCCGGAATATCCTCCTGAAACTCCGGTAAAATTCATTAATAAAGGATTGAAACGGATTTCCAATGTTATAGATCCTATATTGTTAAACCCGGTAACATTAACCGGAACAGAAATCTGTTCCCCGGGACTTGTAGTATCTTTACCAATAGTTACTGTTCCATTAAAAGGAGGTGGTGCCTTGTGGGCCTGTACAAATGATGCAGATAATATAATCAGCATCATTGCTATTATTGTTATTGTTTTTTTAATCATCGTTTTATAAATTAGTTGATTGTTCTACTTTTTATTAACCATAAATGACCCGTGGAAAAAATTGCCACTGATCAATATATTTGTTTAAGATGAATTTTTTAAATTCAAAACATTATATATATTTATACTTACTAACATTGTTTTATTTTTAATAAA
>CAIUKU010000488.1 GCA_903899825.1 uncultured Bacteroidales bacterium
ATTATCTTCATTGAAAAAAAATTCATAGGTTTGTACTTTATTCAATCCTTATACCATGGAAAAAAAGATGGCTCACCTTAAACCTAAAAAAAACAAAAATATACCTAAATACATTACGATAAGGATGTTTATCGTTCCTATCCTTTTGTTTTTTGTTTTAACAGGACCTTCCACAAGTTTCATTTTATTAAAAAATATAACCTTATGGAGCAAAGAATACAAAGCCAAAACAGTTGAAAAAAAAGACAGTTTGAAAACGAGATCGCTAACAGTAGATTCATTAAATCGTGGGAAAATCACTGATTTAAATGACAGCCTGAACCTGATAGCTGACAAAGCAGATACCTTAAATGATGGTGGCCTCACTTTAAGCATCAACCCAAATAATGAAGATGATTTAAAACTAAATGATAAAACAGATGACCTATTAACCTGGTATGGCTTAATATTTATTATTGTTGTGGGCTTTGCCATTAATCTTCCATTTAAAATCTATTTCTGGCGTTTGCGGAAAAACAAAACTGTATCCGAAAAATTAACAGCCTATTGCAGACGATGGTTGTTAAAAACACCGCTTTTTATAAGTGGTTTATTCAGTCTTTATTTTTTAATTACTTCTCTCTATTCATTGTATCGCCTATTATGGGATTCTTCATTTACCAATGAAGTAGCACGCAAAATATACACTCAGTTATTCCCTGTTTCAATTGTAGCATCTGTATTGGTTGTTATCTTTGTATATTTCTGGCAAAAACACAGGGTACACATCAAATATATCGAACATATTTTCACCCGTGAAGAACTAAAAAAGAGCGTTTTTAACCTTAAAATCGGACGTATCAAAAATCGTTTGTGGATTTCAAGTGCCATGACAACCCTGCTACCTTTAATCATTGTATTGTTCTACATGCTGATGAGTCTTTCTTCCATCAAAGAATTGGGTGAAATCAATTTAGACAAAGCCAAAGTATTGCTTGGTAGCTATTACAAAGACAAATCAGATTTTAACCTGGTAGACTTCAACGAAAATTTTAATGGATTCTTTTATGTAAATGTAATCAACAGCATGATGATGATGATTGGTATTGGTGTTGGCATGCTGGTTTCGTTGATATACATTATCATTTTTGTTAAATGGACCACACAGGACATTGTGCAACCGGTAAAAGAACTCCTGAAAAATATGAAGCAAACCGGTGAAGGCAAAATGGATCAGTATGCCATTGTCCGCACCAATGACGAAATTGGACAACTTACGGAGGGATACAATGATATGTCGTTGAAAATTAAAAACTACATCCACAATATTACCCAAATCAACAAGGCCAATGCACAGTTTGTGCCCCGTCAGTTTCTCGAGTTTCTTCAGAAGAAAAACATCACTGATGTAAAAAAAGGCGATCAGGTACAAAGAGAAATGTCAGTGTTGTTTGCAGATATCCGTTCATTTACTTCTCTATCTGAAAAAATGACGCCCAAAGAAAACTTTGATTTTATCAATGCTTTCCTTGAATACATGGAACCTGCCATCAATTCAAACGATGGTTTTATCGATAAATACATTGGGGATGCCATTATGGCATTATTTGGCTGCAAGGCAGACGATGCATTGAATGCCGCTTTGGCTATGCGAAATCAGCTTATGCAATTCAACATTATATTGGAAGCTGAAGGAAAAACACCCATTGATATTGGCATTGGTATACATACCGGAAATTTGATGCTGGGCATCGTGGGAGGCAGTGAGCGCTTACAGGGAACCGTAATTTCAAATGCTGTAAACCTTGCTTCCCGTATCGAAAGTTTAACAAAAATGTATGGAATTCCGATCATTATCAGCGATAAAACGTTGGCATGTCTTATCCATAAAGAAAATTTTGTTTACCGATATTTAGACAATGTCAGGGTAATCGGTAAAAAAGAAGCTGTAATATTGTACGAAGTCTTAGATATAAAAAGCAATACTGAACAATGTAAAGATATAGTAGAAAACCTTTCTAAATACCAGCAAGCCATTAATTTATACCTTCAACGCGAGTTTACAGCAGCTGCTGTTATTTTTAATCAATTGCACCTCATCTGTAAAAACGACCCTATTATTGCTATGTATAAAGAAAGAAGCGAACACTTTAATCTCAAAGGTGTTCCGGAAGAATGGGATGGAATAGAAGTGATCAGAGAGAAGTGATTGTTAAAATATAAACCAAATGACTTACTGACTGAAAACCTAATATCTCAGAAAATAAAACCCAATACTATTCATTAATAAAAAGCCATAAAAAAACCTTATAGCAAGGATATTAGATTAAGAAAAAGAATAACGAGTGAGGTAATAATCTATAAAACTACTTTTTCTTTTTATTATAAACTGTAATAATAAGCATGGTCGCAGAAAGCAATAATGCTAAAGAAAATAATCCATAACGAATGTTTTTAAGACCTTCTCCTGCAACATCAGCATTATCAACGGCATACATAAAACCAATAATAATAAAAAATACAGCTAACATTATGATTAGTATATCTCTGATAGCTAATAGTTTTTTTCTTAGTTTTAACTTTTTAACTTTTTTATTTTCTGCATCCATGATCACACTGCTCTTGCCTATTGGCAAAGCAATATGCATTATTTTTTCGGCTTCATTTTCAG
>CAIUKU010000489.1 GCA_903899825.1 uncultured Bacteroidales bacterium
CAAAATATTATTTATGATAAAAATCACTTATTTTAGCAAAAAAAATTAGTTTTTAAAGTTCATAAAGTTTTTAGTAAAGTGGTTATCTTAAGAATAATTTTTTTTTATTAGCACTTATGTCCTTAATATTTTAATGTATATTTAACGGGAAATACAAAATCAAAAGAAAAAACATATATAAACCGAGACGGTTTTAACCATTTCAAGGTATTGAAATACCGACAGATAATAAATTATAAACAAATGAAGAAACTATTTTTTATTTCATTGATTTGTCTATCATTCAATGGATTTGCTCAATTCGAAAAATATTTTGAAAAGAAAACCCTGAGGATAGATTATTTTCACTCCGGGAATATTGAACATGAGTATTACCGTCCTGATGAATTCATAGAAAAAAATGCCTGGTCAGGGTCTGAAATCAATCTGATTGACACATTTAATTTTGGGAAATTCAGAATTATGGTGTATGATACACTTAGTGGTAATTTGATTTATTCGAGAGGGTATTCAAGTCTTTTTGCCGAATGGCGGACTACTGAAGAAGGAAAAGGAAGCTGCGGGAATTTTTCGGAAACGGTATTGATACCTTACCCTAAAAAAGTAATAAATCTTGTTTTTCAAAGCCGTGATTCACTGAATAATTGGCAGAACGTTGCTTCACAGTTGATCGATCCACAAAAAGAAATGATACTGAAACCTAAAAATAATCAAAATGAAATACTTCCTCTTCATTATTCAGGAGATATTACCAAGAAGCTGGATATAGTTATTATAGCTGATGGTTACACCAAATCAGAGGTGGAGCAAATGAAAAAAGATTTTGAGACCTTTAAAAATTATTTAATAAATGCTCAGCCGTTTAATTTAAATACTGACAAAATAAATATCTGGGGTGTAGCCGCAATATCTTCGCAATCAGGCATTACGAATCCAAGAGATTCTATTAAAGTTAAAACTGCTATTGGTTCAAGTTTTAATACCCTTTATTCTGATCGTTACCTGATGACATTAGAAAACAAGACCTTGCATGATCAGTTGGCCAATGCAACTTATGATCAGATTATCATCATGTGTAATTCAAAAAAATACGGGGGAGGTGGTATCTATAATTTTTATTGTACCGCAGCAGCGGGCAATGCTCAGGCTAATTTTTTAATTCAGCATGAATTCGGACATGCTTTTGCCGGCCTGGCTGATGAGTATTATACTTCTGATGTAACTGTTGAAGATTTTTACCCTTTAAATATTGAACCCTGGGAACCCAATATCACTACACTGGTAAATTTTGATGCTAAATGGAAAAATATGCTGGACAAAAATACTGCTGTTCCTACACCGGTAGAAGATACAAATAAAAATTTAACAGGTGTTTATGAAGGGGGAGGCTATATTTCAAAAGGAGTGTACCGTCCATTTATGGATTGTACCATGAAGTCTGTCCGTGCTGATGCTTTTTGTCCGGTTTGTAAACGTGCCATTCAGCAAATGATTGATTTTTATGCAAAATAAAATAATTGGAATTTTTATTTTTATTTCAATGTCGTTTGGTTAGCAAAAAATATCATATTTTACCGCAGAGTTCCGCAAAGTTCCGCAAAGAAATTCAACAAAAATTGGCTCTGCAGTTCTTTGCGTATTCTCAGCGTTCTTTGCGTAAAAAATCTTTTAATACTTAAAATCCTTAACTAAACGACATTGATTTTTATTTATTAACTTAACGTTCAAATCTTTACTGTTTTTTGCTTATGTCAACCTGATGGTAATTAAGGTAAAGTATTCTATCCACCAGTGTTCGAATAGGTTTAGACAAAATGTAATGCATTGCATAATGTATTAACTCACATATAATATTCTTTTCAATAAGGAAATAATGAAGAATAAAGATAAGCAATACATCAGTATTTTAGGATGTGGCTGGTTGGGAATGCCGTTAACTCAGGATTTAATAAAGCAGGGATATCAAATCAAAGCATCCACTACTTCTGAAAGTAAACTTCAAAAAATGGAAGCTGCAGGAATTACGCCATTTTTGATAAACATTGATACGATTTCAGAGGAGATTCAGGAATTTTTAAGTTCAGAAATTTTAATTATAGCTATTACTTCAAAGAACATTGAAGGGTTTAAAAATTTAATTCATCAGATTGAAAAATCAAATGTTAAGAAATTAATATTTATCAGTTCTACATCTGTATACGACAATGCAAAAGAAATGATAACGGAGGTTTCAGCAGTAAATGCCTCAGTTCTGTCAGAAATTGAAAAATTGTTTCTCTCAAATTCACATTTTTTGACTACTATTGTTCGTTTTGGAGGATTATTTGGTTACAACAGGAAACCGGCTTTGTTTTTCTCAAAGGGGAAAAAAATAGGAAATCCAGACGCAAATGTAAATATGATTCACAGAGACGATAGTATAAGGATTATCAAAGAGATTATAAATAAAAATATATGGAATGAAACCCTGAATGCCTGTACTGATTCTCATCCGACAAGAAGGGAATTTTATTCAAAAGCAGCATTGGATATTGGGCTGGATATACCCTCTTTTGAGGAAGCAGCAGCTGTTGAATATAAAGTTATCAGCAATCAAAAGTTGAAATCATTACTAACATTTGAGTTTAAATACCCCGATCTTTTGAACATAAAAGAAGAGGTTTCGGATGCAGGGTTTAGGAAATAAATAAAAGTATTTTCAAAAAAAACGCAATTTCCGCTAAAGTTTTCATATTTTTGCAGGCCTTTTTGAAAAATAAGGACTCTCCGTAGCTCAGCTGGTAGAGCAATTGACTCTTAATCAATGGGTCGTGGGTTCGATTCCCGCCGGGGAGACAAGCAAAAATAAGAAAGCTCTGTAATTTAATATCTTACAGAGCTTATTTTTTTAAAGGGTTAAACTGAGGGTTAAAATGAAATGATTTTAACTAATAATTTCTCCTGAATAATTTCAAAAATAGATTCTATTATAGACATGGATATATTGTATTTATGAATAAATTATATTCTGTTTCAAATAATTATTTTTCTTTTAATAGATTTAAATCTGCTTGGTAAATTTTAAAAGTAAGATTATACAATAAGCATCACTTTCGTAAGAAATATAATCCAATGCCTTTACATCGTTAACAGTAGCTGCAGTAATATGAATAAAAGCAGGTATTTTAGTCGTGATATCGAAAAGTGTATGGAGTTTAATACCGCCTTTAGCTTTTCGAAACTTTGCCCACCAAAATACATTCAAACACAAATCGATAGTTGTTGAGTCGAAAGCATAAATCTTTCCTTTAATCTCAAAATCCTCATTTGCTCGTTTTTTGCGAGCAATACCAATGAGATGGTAAGCAAACTCTTTAAATATTTTGCTATTCTTACTCTCATTTGCTTTAGATAAGTTACTACGAGTTACATTTTTACCAAACCCTAGATGGTATGTTTTTTTGCCGTGAGCTTCAATAGCAACAATCAAATCTCGAAGACCATCCCGATTTGTGATTTGCCCGAAAATCACACAAAGCATCTGATTCCAACAACTAAAATGGCGAACAAATTTATCGCCAGAGAAGCGGAAAAAAATGCAGTCAAAAACTCTTTTTGGTAGAAACTCTGTTATCTGTGAGAATATATACTTGCCTGAATTCATGATATGAAAATTTTATCACAAATTTCTGCATTTCAAATCGACACGTAACTAAAAAGTTTGTAAAATGTAGATTTTCAAAGATTTCAAATAACATTATTTATTTTAAAGTGGACACTAGTGATTAATTATAATAATTCATTGCTATTGAATTATTTATTGTTTTAAAATACAGACAAAATGTTTTTTTTGTATTGACGTATTTTAGTTATAACTCCCTTAAAGGGCAGGTTTTGGTACCTTTTCCATACATGGAAGGTTGCCAGTGGATCACAGAG
>CAIUKU010000490.1 GCA_903899825.1 uncultured Bacteroidales bacterium
TGTTAGGGCTTTGTTTATCTTTCATTTTTACTGAGGATTTTTTTTAGGTTGATAGTGTTTTTGCATTTTCAATTTCTTCTTCAAATCTTATTTTAGCGACCCCTGATTTATAATCTCTATATTGAGTTTCATGCATTGCAAACTCAAACAATTCTTCTTCGTCAGCGCCAAATTCCCAATTGTTTTCAATCATCTCACGACGATATTTTTCCAATACATCCGGGTAAGCTTGCTGAGGAATACCGGTATAAAATTCTTTCCCCAAATCCTTAGCAAGTTTAATGATTTCAGGTGCGAGCGGGCCGGGCAAAATTCCTGATTTTCCAAGTATCATATCCCAGGTATTATTATCTATCATTGAATATCTTTCTTCATTTTTTGCCAGTTGAAGGATATTTAGCAAGGCAACATTTTTTACATACTGACTAAATGGCGTAACAAGCGGTGGATATCCCAGTTTTGGCCATATATACTGAACTTCATCAAATAGCTTAACTAAAAGTTCATCTTCGCTTAATTCATGTAAACCCTGCGATTTCAAGGTGGAGTTAATAACATTATGAACACCTTTTAGATCTGCCATCAAGCTCCCCATCATTCCTCCGGGTAAACCTGATCCTATAAGCAAAGAAGAGACAAAACGATTTTTAGGGTCAATAAAATAACCCAAAAAATCATCAATAAATGACTGTGTCAAAGCCCGGGCTTCCATATAAGCTTTCATGTTGATTTCAGGAACAATAAATCCATCGTCCTTTAACATTTCCCTTATTGTAATTACATCAGGATGTACCATACCCCATGAAAGAGGTTCCATCGCTACATCCAGATAATCAGCTCCCGCACGGGCAACTTCCAGCATAGAAGCTACTGAAAAACCGGGTCCGGAATGACCATGGTATTGTACTATAGTTTCAGGATATTTTTCTTTAATCGATCTGACAAGCCTTCCAAGGGTAGCAGGCCTGCCAATTCCGGCCATGTCTTTTAGGCAGATTTCATCCGCACCGAATTCAATTGCTTTGTCAACTACACCCATATAATATTCAACCGTATGTACTTCTGAATGTGTAATACTTAAAGCAGCCTGAGAAATCATTCCTGCTTCTTTTGCATATTTTATAGATAATTCCAGATTTCTATAATCATTCAATCCGCAAAATGAACGGGCGATATCAACGCCCTGTGCTTTTTTAACTTTGTACATCAGCTTGCGGACATCTGCCGGAACCGGATACATTCTGATTCCATTGAGTGCCCTTTCAAGCATATGTGTTTGGATACCTGCATCATTAAAAGGTTTTGTCCATTCTCTTACTGCTTTATTCGGGTTTTCTCCATATAGCAGATTTACCTGTTCGAAAGCGCCTCCATTGGTTTCAATCCTGGAAAAACATCCCATTTCTATAAGCACAGGAGCAATTATTTTTAACTGATCAACCCTGGGTACATATTTCCCTGAAGATTGCCACATATCACGGTATATCAGACTAAATTTGATTTCTTTTTTCATTTTAGCTTTTTGTTTGGCATCGGATTCATATAAACAGTTATTAAAACCATGCCTTAATGTATTTAATTTACCCAATAAGGTTTTCTTTTTTCGAGGAAAGAAGCCATTCCTTCTTGTCCTTCTTTCGATGATCTTAGTTCTGCTATTAAACGGGCAGTATAATCAACAGATTCTTCAAATGAAAGTTTATTTGAAATAGTATAAATTAAGGTTTTGCAGGCAGCCATTGCATCAGGACCACTCGTCATTAGTCCGTCTATAATTGTTTGAACAAATGAATCTAATTCTTCCAGAGGCATAGACTTATTAACCAAACGATGCCATTCTGCTTCTTTTCCTGAAAACCTTTTACCACTTATCATCAACTCTCTTGAACTATATTCACCAATTCGTTTGAAGACGTATGGCGAAATTGTAGCAGGAGCGATTCCTAATTTTACTTCACTGAAAGCAAATTTAGTATCATCAGCACAATACACGAAATCACAGGCTGCAAGCAAACCGTTTGCGCCACCTATTGCAGCTCCCTGAACCACAGCAATCGTTGGTTTTTTGCAGGTATAAATTGCATTAAAACACTTTGCAAGTTTTAAACTGTCCTGATAATTTTCTTCCATTCCAAAACCGGCAATTCCTTTCATGTAATTCAAATCGGCACCGGCACAAAATGATTTACCTTTTCCCCTAAGAACTACAATTCTGATTTCTGATTCATGGTTAATACTTTCGAAACAATCAATAAGTTCCAGTATGAGTTGCTGGTTAAGTGCATTGTGTAAATCAGGTCTGTTGAGCCATACAGTTGCAATATTTTCATTTATTGCTATTTCAAGTGTTTCAAATTTTTTCATAATTATATATGCTTTTTAAAATTGAAAATTTATGGATGGTCTACATTCTGAATACACCATCCTGCTTTTCTGGAAATTTTTGATTAAGTGATGCAGCAATTCCCATTGCAATAACTTTACGTGTATCCACAGGATCAATGATTCCATCATCCCATAAGCGTGCAGTGCTATAATATGCAGAACCTTCAAAGTCATATTTGTCGATGATGCTCTTTCTCATTTTTTCAACTTCTTCCTCCGGCATCTCTTTTCCTTCAGCAAGCATTTGGTCCTGTTTAACAGTAATCAATACAGTAGCTGCTTGCATACCTCCCATGACGGAGATTTTACTGTTGGGCCACATAAACAATAGTTTTGGGCTGAAAGCCCTTCCTGCCATTCCATAATTTCCAGCTCCGAAAGAACCGCCAAAAATTACCGTAAATTTAGGCACATTGGCATTTGCCACAGCATGAACCATTTTAGCTCCGTCTTTAGCCATACCTTTTCTCTCGTATTCTTTTCCAACAATAAATCCAGTAATATTTTGTAAAAACAACAATGGTATTTTTCTGGAAGTACAGAGTTCAATAAAGTGAGTGCCTTTTAAAGCCGATTCTGAGAATAAAACGCCATTGTTTGCCAGTATACCTACCGGAAATCCCATAATTCTGGCAAATCCGGTTACCAGTGTTGGTCCGTAATTTTCTTTAAATTCATGAAATTTACTGCCATCCACAATTCTCATAATGATCTCTCTTGGATCAAGCATTTTACGGAAATCCAGGGGTGCGATACCATATAATTCTTCAGGGTCATAAAATGGTTCTTCAATGGGTGCGATATCCAGTATCTGCTTTTCGTTTTTATCCATCGACTGAAAAATATTTCTACATATTTGCAATGCATGATGGTCATTTTCTGCGATATGATCTGCAACACCGGAAATAGAAGTATGAACTTCAGCACCCCCCAGTTCTTCTGCAGTTACAATTTCTCCTGTGGCTCCTTTTACCAATGGCGGTCCTCCTAAAAAAATAGTACCCTGGTTTCTGATAATGATTGTTTCATCACTCATAGCAGGTACGTATGCTCCACCTGCTGTGCAAGAGCCCATAACAATCGCTATCTGAGGAATTCCCATCGCTGACATCCGGGCTTGATTGTAAAAGAATCTACCAAAATGATCTTTGTCAGGAAAAACTTTGTCTTGTTCCGGTAAAAAGGCACCACCTGAATCAACAAGGTAAACACAGGGTAAGTGATTATCCATGGCTATTTCTTGTGCTCTGAGATGTTTTTTAATAGTGTATTGCATATAAGTGCCACCTTTAACGGTAGCGTCATTGGCAATAATTACTACTTCTCGTCCATGTATCAGTCCAATACCGGTAGCTATTCCTGCTGAAGGAAAGCCGTTTTCATAAAGATTATAGGAAGCCAGTGGCGATAATTCAAGAAAAGGTGTATTGGGATCAATTAAAATATCTATCCTTTCACGGGCAAGTAATTTTCCTCTGCTTTTATGTTTTTTGATAGCACCTATACTACCCCCCCGGGTAACTTCTTTATGAACTTCTTTGTATTGTTTCAATAACTTTAAAAACTCTTCTTTGTTCTTTTTGAATTCATCGGAGTTGGTGTCTATTTTTGACTGTAATCTATACATTCTCTTATTATTTATGATCGGGTTCTTAGTTTTTCGATGTAAAAGTATAAAAAAAATGGATAAACAAAAATCCTTTACAAAAAATATTTGCTATTTAATGTTTTGATAGAATTTTAGATGAATATATTATGAGTAAAATTCATTAAATGAACGCTTTGTAATATTATATAATATAATCCTAATGATATAAATCATTTTTTGCTTTTTTAAAATAAAAAAAAATCATGAAAAATGAATTGATGTATTTTTTACTGTATATTTGCCAAAAGAAAACACATTTTATTATTAAATAATCTTAACAATGGTAAAACAAATCGTTTTTAGTATCCTATTATTGATAACACTTGGGATTTTCATTTATACAACTAGACAAATTATTGCTTTGTTCAAATTATGTAAGCCATTTCCAATAAGTGATTTTGGAAAACGATTTGTTATGATGCTGAAAGTTGCTTTAGGACAGAGTAAAATATTCCGCAAACCAGTGATTGGGTTTATGCATGCTTTGGTATTCTGGGGCTTTTGTGTAATTTGTATCGGAAGTATTGAAATGGTAATAGATGGTGTAAGTAATATTGAAAAATCATTGTCATTTTTAGGCATTTTTTACAACATTATCTTTGCATCCAGTGATATTTTTGCTGCGATTGTTTTGATAATGATTGTATTATTTATTGGGAGAAGAGCATTTTTAAAAATCAAACGATTTAATGGTCTAGAATTAAGTCATAAAAACCATATGGATGCATATATTGCATTAACAATGATTTTATTATTGATGGTTTCTCTTTTAGGAATGAATACATTTTATATTTCTTCTACAAATCCTTCTGAACTTACCGGGTATTATCCTATAAGCAGCTATTTTTCATCTATTATTGGCAGAGGTGAAGGCGATTCAATGCTATATCAGTTTTTTTGGTGGATGCATATTCTCCTGATATTTATATTTGCTAATATGTTGCCATATTCTAAACATTTCCATGTGTTTTTATCAGTACCCAATGTATTTTTAAGCAGACTGGAGCCTTTGGGAAAATTATACAATATGGATAATGTTACCAGAGAAGTAAAAATGATGATGAATCCTGAAACTGCCTATGCTCCAACTGACGGAAATGAAATTCCTGAGAGATTTGGTGTGAAAGATGCTGAAGATGTGAACTGGAAAAATTATTTTGATGCACTTTCTTGCACACAATGCGGAAGATGTACTGCTGTTTGTCCTGCGAATATGACCGGTAAGAAATTATCACCCCGGAAACTGATGATGGACCTAAGAGCCCGTATGAATGAAAAAGGCCCGGGTTTGATTAAAAATGGTAAAGATTTTACCGATAATAAATCACTGAATAAAGATTATTTCTCTTATGAAGAGATATGGGCATGTACTACTTGCAATGCCTGTGCCATGGAATGTCCGATAAATATCAATCATCCAAGCTTAATAGTTGATTTGCGAAGGTATATGGTAATGGAAGAAGGAGAGGCTCCTTCGGGCATTAAAGCAGCATTTACCAATGTTGAAAACAATGGTGCTCCATGGCAGTTTTCTCCAGAAGACCGCTTGTTATGGGCTAAAGAAATTAATTTGTAATGTTTACACTATAATCAAGAAATCACCAAATCTCATTATCAAAAATGGAAAATACATATTTAGAAGTTCCTGTACTGTCAGAATGTATAGCCAAAGCTCATCATCCTGAATATTTATTCTGGGTAGGTTGTTTAGGCTCTTTCGATGACAGAGCCAAAAAAATAAGCCGTGCATTTTGCAAAATCCTATCTTATGCTCATATTGATTATGCAGTGCTTGGCAAAGAGGAAACCTGCTGTGGTGACCCTGTCAGAAGAGCCGGTAATGAAATGCTTTTTCAAATGCAGGCACTTACCATCATCGAAATGCTGAAGATGTATGAGGTGAAGAAAATAGTGACATTTTGCCCTCATTGCTTCAATACTTTTAAAGTTGAATATCCTGATCTGGGTGGAGAATTTGAAGTACTCCATGCCACTGATTTGTTGAAACAATTGTTGGATGATGGAAAACTAAAGTTCAGTCAGCAAGTATTCATAAAGAAAAATATTACGTTTCATGATCCTTGTTACCTGGGTAGAGCCAATGACATGTACGATACTTCGAGGTATCTGATTGATAAGCTTACCGAAAACAGAACCGAAATGAAGCGTTGTAAAAGCTTTGCATTGTGTTGTGGTGCAGGTGGAGCACAAATGTTTAAGGAAGCTGAAAAAGGTGATAAAGAAGTTTTTATTGAAAGAATTGAAGATGTCATTGAAACCAATGCTGAAATTGTTGCTTCAGCTTGTCCTTATTGCATGATGATGCTGACAGATGGCATTAAATATAAAAACAAAGAAGAAGAAATTGCTAATTATGATATTATTGAACTCATTGCTATGTCTTTATGATAATTTTTTAATGTATCGCATTGATTTTTAAGTGTCTTATTTTTCAAATACTGTTTTTAGAACCTTGTGCTATTTAGCGTTTTTTATCATCTGTTTCTACATGAATCGTCTATAATACAATAAATCAATGTTTTAATATTCTGTTTGTTTCTCAAACAAATGCTTTACAAAAGATTGAAAACCAACCTAAACTTTAAGGCAATATTCTAAAGATATATAAGCTAAAACTATTATTTTCACACTTAAAAATTAGTTTTTTATCCTAATTTTGCAAAAATAATAATATAGCCGACTAAAAAATGAAAATCCATTCTATCAGCAAACAAACGCTGGATTTCGAAACCATTGATGAAATTATAAAAAGCAAAGCTATCATTGAATTATCAGATGAAGCGAAAGACAGTATCCTTAAATGCCGTGAATATCTTGACAATAAAATGAAATCCCAAACTGAGCCTATTTATGGTATTAATACCGGATTTGGTTCGCTTTGTAATCATGTAATATCAAATGACCAGCTATCTGCTTTACAAAAAAATCTGGTGATGTCTCATGCATGTGGCACCGGTGAGGAAGTTCCTCACGAAATCGTTAAACTCATGTTGTTGCTCAAAGTACAATCTCTTGCTTATGGACATTCTGGCGTGCAACTGATTACTGTTCAGCGACTGATAGATTTCTACAATCATGACATCATTCCTGTTGTATACCAACAAGGCTCTTTAGGAGCTTCTGGCGATTTATCTCCGTTGGCACATGTTGCATTGCCATTATTGGGTTTGGGTGAAGTTTATTTTAAAGGGAAAAAACAAGCTTCAGCAGATGTGCTGCAAGAAATGAACTGGCAAAGTATTGAACTGCAATCCAAAGAAGGACTGGCATTGCTCAACGGCACACAGTTTATGAGTGCTTATGGAGTATATTGCTGCCTACGGATATTTAAACTTTCCCGATTGGCAGATGTAACAGCTGCTTTGTCACTGGATGCTTTTGATGGCCGTATTGAGCCATTCCATGAATTAATACAATTGATTCGTCCGCACAAAGGACAGATCAAGACTGCCCGCCGTATTAATAATTTATTAAAAGGCAGTGAGTTGATTCATCGTAAAAAAGAACATGTACAGGATCCTTATTCTTTCCGTTGTATTCCACAGGTTCACGGTGCTTCCAAAGATTCTATCAATTATGTATCTTATGTTTTTAAAAACGAAATCAATTCGGTTACCGATAATCCAACCATATTCCCTGACGAAGATTTGATTATATCCGCTGGTAATTTTCACGGACAACCACTCGCTTTAGCCCTGGACAATTTAGCCATTGCAATGGCAGAACTCGGTAATATTTCTGAGCGAAGAACCTATCAATTAATTTCAGGTAAACGGGATTTGCCTCATTTTTTGGTTGCTCATCCCGGATTGAACAGTGGTTTTATGATACCACAATACACTTCTGCTTCTATTGTTAGCCAAAACAAACAATTATGTACACCTTGTTCTGTGGATTCCATCGAATCATCACAGGGACAGGAGGATCATGTAAGTATGGGGGCAAATGCCGCTACCAAAACTTTTAAAGTACTTGAAAATCTAGAACGTATCATTGCCATCGAATTATTAAATGCAGCACAGGCTATGGAATTCCGTCGTCCTGCTAAAACCTCCGAATATTTAGAAAATTACCTGAAGGAATATCGTAAATATGTTAATTTTATTAATGATGATGAAATAATGTATCCTCATATCGCTAAATCTGTATGTTTCTTACGCGAATTTTCATTAGATTTGCCGGAAGAAGATGTAACGAAGTATCAATTATAGGTACTTAGAAGTACTTAGAAGTGCCTTGAGTACTTAGAGTACTTGGAGTTAATGATTAATTGTTGCTCACTATTAACCATTAACCAATAACTAATAACTAATAACTAATTACCAATGTTAACAACAGAAGAAACCCTCCGGCCTTCATCATTAAAAGATGTTGCTGCCAGAATGCTCACTGCAGCACGCACTGCTCCAAAAGCCCGGGGTATTGATAATTTGATATTGGCGGTTGCTACAGGAGAAACAATTCAAATCATTTCCGATAAAATGAAAGAACTCGCCATAGGTAAAGATAATTTACAGTTCTTTGTTCGCGATGCTGATAATATTCTCAATGCGGATGCGATTGTTTTGATGGCTACCAAAATAAAAGCCAACGGATTGAATTGCGGCTTATGTGGTTATCCAACATGTCTAGAAAAAGATCAGCTTCCAACTGCTCCGTGTGCATTTAATACCAATGACCTGGGAATTGCTATAGGTTCTGCAGTAAGTATAGCCGCGGATCATCGTGCAGATAACCGTGTAATGTATTCTATAGGCATCGCTGTAAGAGAATTAAAATTATTAGGTGATGATGCTTCTATTATTTTTGGCATTCCTTTAAGTGCATCGGGCAAAAGTCCATTTTTCGACAGAAAAACCCTCTGAAAATGTGTGGAATAACAGCAATTGTTCAGTTATCAGATAAGTCGATTCATCTGCCTCAGGTCATTCAGAAAATGACTGATACAATCAGGCATCGTGGCCCGGATGATGAGGGTTATGTAGTTTTCAATAAACAAGAGCAATGCTGTGCAGGTGGAAAAGATACTCAACTTACCGCATGGAATACCTCATTTCCCTATTCTCCAACGAAAGATATTGCTGAATTATTTGATAATTACACGCTTGCAATGGGGCATCGTCGCTTATCAGTTATTGATTTGTCGGAAGCGGCTCACCAGCCTATGTGTGTGGATGATGTATGGATTACGTTAAATGGTGAAATCTATAACTATATTGAGCTTCGCAACGAATTAACAGCCTTGGGTTACCAGTTCAACAGCCAAAGCGATACCGAAGTTTTACTGAAAGCCTATCAGGAATGGGGTATAGATTGTCTGCAAAAACTGAATGGAATGTGGAGTTTTGTAATTTACGACAAAGCCAGAGAATTACTGTTCGGCTCCCGCGACCGTTTTGGCGTAAAGCCATTGTATTATTATAAAGATGAAAAAGTGCTGGCTTTTGCATCGGAACACAAAGCATTGCTGCAAATTCCCGATAACAAAATTGGCATCAACGAAAGTGCTGTGTTTGATTTTCTATTTCTAAGCCAGGTAGAAATAAGTACCGAAAGCTTTTTTAAAAATGTGTTTGAATTGATGCCTTCGCATTATTTTATATACGATTTCAAACAGAAAAGCTTTACCATTGAAAGATATTATGAATTAAGTTTCAATCACAACATTGAAGCTTTTGATGCAGCTAAACAACTTGAATATACCCGTCAAACCCGCAAATTAATTCATAATGCAATTGATATAAGATTGAGAGCTGATATTCCTGTTGGCTTTTGTTTGAGTGGCGGAATCGACAGTTCGAGCATCGTTTGCATGGCTTCTGAAATCAGCAAGGAGCATCATTTAACCCAATTGGGCAATCATCTTAAAACGTTTACGGCTGTTAATAAAACCGATAAATTTAACGAAGCAGATTGGGCAGAAATGGTGGTAAAAAAAACCGGTACCGACTGGATAAAAGCCCATTGTACAGCCGGAGATATGATGCAGGAACTCGAAAAAATTATTTATCACCAGGATATTCCGCTCCTGCACAGCAGTACGTATGCACAATACAAGGTAATGCAAGCCGCTGCTATGCATGGAATTCATATTCTTATTGATGGTCAGGGCGGTGATGAACTTTTTGCCGGTTATCCACCTTTTTACAGTGCTCATTTTTCCGACTTAATTTGTAAGCTGAAATGGAAAACACTATTGGCTGAGTTTAAAAATATTGATAAATCGCCTACTTCTTTGGCTATTTATGGCAAATCATTGGTAAAATACGGTATAGATAAAATCCTTCCCGGAAAAGCCAGATTACAGCTGGCTAAGCTTATAAAACCCGAAGTAAAGTATCTGAATGCTGACTTTGTTGCCAATAATACTGCCAACATTAGTTTTGCAGGCGAATACCAGTTGATAGGTTGTAATCCTCTATTACATCATTATTTTACAAAACATTACCTGAAAAATCTCTTGCGCTGGGAAGATCGTTGTTCTATGACCTTTGCAGTGGAATCGCGAACTCCATTTTCGGATGATATCGCGCTGATTGAATATATTTTTAGTATATCTTCTACCTACAAAATTAAGAATGGATGGAGCAAAAGCCTTTTGCGTAATGCCATGCAGGGCATATTGCCCGATGCCATTAAAAACCGCACCGACAAAATGGGATTTTCTACACCTCAGCAATTGTGGCTGCACGAAATAAACCATGAAATGAAAGCCAAAATTACTGCTTTACGCCATCTCGACCACTTTGTGAATGCCGAACGTCTGCTCAACGATTGGGATGCTATCTTTAGCGGCAACGATACCAAAACACAGGATTTTGCCTGGCGGTATATGAATTATCTGATGTGGAGAGAGCTATTTAAAAAATAGCCCATTATGTTAATGCTTTAAGTCAATCATTTAAAATCAACCCATGTCAAACCTCAAAAACTCAATATTCTCAGGACTTGCCTTTGGATTATTTATGGGAATATTTTTTGCAATAAGCGATGGTATTTATTATGCTATATTTATTGGACCTTTATCGGGTCTGTTTTTTGGATTAGCCATATATTTTTTTATTACATCAAAAACAATAAAGCAACAAACCGAAATTACAAACCTGGATGGACAAGCCATTGTTTATGCAGGTAGCGCCAATCATTTTAAAAACGGGGAAGCTGTGGGTGGTAAATTGTATCTATTGCCGAACCGTCTTCAATTCAAATCACACTCTTTTAACATACAAAATCACGAATTGACAATCGCATTGGAAGAAATTAAGGAAGTAAAATTCTATTATACCATGGGCTTAATTCCCAATGGACTTGAAATTGTAAATAAGATTGGAAACTGTGAAAAGTTTGTGGTAAATAACAGAAAAATATGGAAAGAAAAAATAGAAATTAATTCAAAGTGCTAATTTTTCGACCAATTCTTAATCCTTGAATTGGTATATTCAAATGTGTTATTGAAGTTTGCATGTAAGAGTATGATATTTTCGTTTAAGAATACATGCGTATTTCCCAATAATAGCCTGTTTTCTATTTATTTATCACTTAAAATTTAGAAAGGAAATTTTAAAACCAATAATTAAATATCGTCCCTTAAAATCACCAAACCACCAAATCGCCAAATTTTCAAATCGCCAAATTAATTATTATCCCATACAACCATTTATCAAGTTTAAGTATCTTTATAAAAACATGTGGATTTGGAAGTAAGTGTTGATTCAGTATATGATTTAACGGTAGAAGAACTTGAATTGCTGGAGGGCTGTATTAATAAAGAAAGACTCAAGCAAAAGAGGCTCTATTATAAATATTGCGATGCAATGTTTACTTTGGCGTATCGTATACTGAATGATGGTGATGAAGCCAATGATGTGCTGCAGGATGCATTTTTACAAGTATTCCAGAAAATTGAACAATTCCGCAAGCAATCAAGCCTGGGTGCCTGGATAAAAACCATCGTTGTCAGAACCGCTATCAAACATTTAAAATCACAAAAACTATTTGACACTTTCCAACAAGAAAAACATGATACCTCTGATTTTATTCCAAATGATACTGATGGGAAAATTCTGGAAAAAATAATACTTTCACTACCGGATGGTTACCGTACTATTTTTATTCTTGCTGAAGTGGAAGGCTACAAACACAGGGAAATTGCCGAAATATTGAATATATCAGAAGGTACATCAAAATCACAATTGTTTAATGCAAAAAGAATACTGAAAGAAAAACTTAAAAACGAATGGCTATAATGGAAACAAATAAGAATTGGTCAATACTGCCAACTCATAAACCAGCTGCTGATTTATGGGAAAGGATAGATACTGAGCTCGATTTTGAAAGTGTATCCTCAAATCTTGATCAACTTCCCAGCCATTCTCCTAAATTAAGTATTTGGAATTCAATCAATAAAAAATTATTTTTTCGTCAATATCTGCATTATTTTTATATAGCAGGTATAGGAATATCTGCAACTATCTTATTTTTTGTTTATATTGGCTTTTTTCAAAAAGACAATAAAACCAGTACGTCCAAAGAAGTTGTTACCGAATTATCAGGAGTAAAACCTGCTACTAATGAAAAAAATAATAAGCCATCAGTTTCCGTTTTTTCCATCGAATCTGATAAAAAAAATACGAATTCTTTGTCAGTAACTCAAAAAAATCATGCACAAATATTACCTTTAAAAAATATTGGATTAAAAGAAAAATCTAAATTACTGACTGATAATAAATCACTTGAAAAAGATAACGTAAGAAATGAAATACGTTCTGATAACATAGGAACCCAAAGCAAACAGCTCATTGTAACAGAAGAACTTCCTGTTCAAAATTCAGCAATTATAGAAAAGAAAGTGTCAACGAATGTTTCAAACAGCAGTTTGGTGGCTTCACCTATTATGTCAGTTAATAGCGCTGCTTTGGATCAGATAAATGTCGCTAATCAAAAACCAATTGTAAAAGCAAATGAAGATGAGAAAAACATTGAAATACCTGAAAAATCTGTAGACAAAATTCAAGAAATAAATGAAATTCAAAAAATAGAGGTAACTGAAAGTGATAATAAAAAAATACAGATCAAATCTACTGATTCTCCTTTGAAACATGGTTTATACTCAATGGGTGTCGATTACACTATAAATAAAATTTACAATCCAGATAAATTTTCTCATTCAAAAAATACAAGTATAAGTCAATATGGCATTACATTGAAATACAATTATTCAAGGTGGTGCTTGCAAACCGGAATAAATTTCAGCAGATTAAAAGATAATTATACTTACCATTCTGACCAACAGCTCAATCAATTGAAAACATATAACTATGTGGATTCTGTGATTTATAATCCACAGGGTTCAGTCATCCAATATATAACGCATCCGATCACCTTTAACGATTCTATACTTTTTCAGGATAATGTAAGTGTGAATAAAACATATTCATTCTTAAATATACCCGTAATGATAGCTTATCAATATGGAAACAGAAAATTTACTGTCTCATTAAAAGCCGGTATTTTATGCACTGTCATTATCTCAGAAAAAGAAACAATGATTTTGCCTGATAAACCCGGTGTTTCAGTTTTGAAAATTTATTCAGAGAATTCCGCTATAAACAGTATTAATTGGGCAGGATTATTATCCCTTGAAATAGACTATCATATTACTAAAAGATGGGGCTTTTCTGTTGAACCGGTTATACAGTATTATTTTAAACCATTGTATCAGGGTATGGATGTTTATACTGGTAATTCTTCTGATATTTCGCCTTATCTGATAGGTCTCAAAACCGGATTGTTTTATAAATTTTAAAAAAATCTGAAATGTTATTCAAAAAATCTGTTTTTATTGCAATTTTATTTTCGCTCTTATTGAGATCAACATATTCTCAGGTAAGCATGAGCTGGGATTGGGTTAAGACTGCCGGTGGATTACAATCACAGAAGCTAACATCAATAACAACAGACAATAGTAATGGCGTAATTGTTAGCGGTACATTTACCAGCGATTATTTTTTACTGGACAGCAATGTCTATTTAAACAACAGTGATTCAATAGGTGCATCTCCAAATTTTTTTATAGCAAGATACAATCAGTATGGAAATATTATTTGGGCTAAAAAGGCTTATTGTAACGGAGGGACATCTTCAAAAAAGATAGTTACGGACGATAACGGGAATATTTATGCATGCGGATACATCAGTTCAAATACCCTTAATCAAACAATTTCATTTGATGGAAGTAGCACATATGTTCACAACGGAGGCCGTTCTTTTATTACCAAATATTCTCCGCAAGGGGTCACACAATGGGTATTATTTGTAAACAATAAATTCTGGGGATATGATACCATTTCAAGTATTAAATGGGATCAAAAATCCAACGCCTTAATATTTAGCGGTTATTGCCAGGGTGATACAGTTAGTATTGGAAATTTTAAAATTATTAATTCAGGTAATAATTTACATTCTTCTTTTATTGGGAAAATTTCAACACAACAAGGGAATGTTGTATGGCTTAAAACTACCCCTGGTAATTCTTTTATCAATAAAATAAATGAAATCAGTATTGATAGCAGTGGGGCTATTTATACAGCAGCTTCCTTTTTAGGAAACTATCTGGTTTTATCAAGCGGTGATACCATCAACAATAGCAGCCCTTCTTCCGGTGCATTGATTTATGATGGGTATTTTGCAAAATACGACATTAACGGTTTACTACAATGGTTTAAAAAAGCACAATGTATTTCAAATGACGAAGTTACTGCAATAAGTTGTTTGAATAATAATCATTTAGTAATAGGAGGCTATAATAATTCATCTCTTAGCATTAATGGAACATCTATAAACCCTTCAAATTATATTTTGGAATATGATGTACAGGGAAATTATATCAATGCTTTAAATTTCCCGGCCAGTATAGTAAGTATAAATGCATATAAAACAGGAAATGGTTTTGTAATCGGAGGTGTTTTTAATAAAGATAGCCTGGTTTTAGGGAATAACATATTAATTAAATATGGGAATCCTTCTTCATTGAATACCAATATATTTATTGCCCGTTCTGATAATTTCGGGATATACAACTCAGCGATAGCCGCAGGCGGTTTTTCTTCAAGCTATTTATACAGTCTGGCTATGAATGATTCTAATAAAATATATGCCTGTGGCTCATTTAATCAACCTTCTATCAAATTTGGTATAAGTCAGTACAATGCAAATGGAATTGTTGATTTATTTCTGGCAAAACTGGATGCTGGTTTTTCACCACCAATACCATTGAAATATAATTTGGGAGGGACTGTTTTTGCAGGTTTACTCCCGGTAGATCATGCAATTACTTATTTATATGATTTAAATCATAATGTATTGGATAGTTGTCAGATGGATACCCTGGGTTTTTATCAGTTTTATCAAAAACCAGCTGGAAGTTATAAAATCAGTGCTCAATTACTTACTACTTCAATTTTTTTTAACCAGAATTTTGCAATAAGCTTTTATCCTGATAAAATAAATTTTGCTGAAGCAGAGTCAATTATACTGAATTCCAATAAATGGGGTAAAGATATTAAACTGCAAAATTCAACTTTTATCAATGAAAATAGTTTTAATTCATTTGAAAAATTAAGTTCGTTTATTTATCCAAATCCGGCTTATGACGAAATTTATATATCACTTGAAAATGCTATCTCAGAAAATTATAAAATTGAAATTTTGAATACTAAGGGTCAAATAGTATTTAAACAATTGTTTAA
>CAIUKU010000491.1 GCA_903899825.1 uncultured Bacteroidales bacterium
CGCTATTTTAATGTCTTGTTTTGTAGCGTAAATGATTTGAGGTCGCTCCTGCTTCGTGGATAATGTTTTTGTCTTTTTGTTAATTTGAAATAAGGAAAGATTTGATTCGAAGAACCTCCCTTCTCATTTTAGGAGAAGGGATGGGGATGAGGTTGGAACTGCTTCGTAATTAAATTTTATCATTTTATTAATTTTTCTTTCTCCGAAATTTATTCAACCTCACCCAAGCTCTCCTAAAAGGAGAGGCGTTAGAGCAGTGTTTTTTAAATTTTAGTGCTTTGAAATAAGGATAATTTAAATTCGGAGAACTTCCCTTCTCATTTCAGAGTCTGTTACGATTCATCGGAAAGGAGCCTGTCCCAATTTGTGTAATTACAGCTTTTAAAATGAATTGCTTTTCAGCTTATTGCTTTTTAGCTATTAAATTAGAATCTTTTAACAGCAAAGCACTATCATTGCTTTACACTCGCATTGCCACCTAAATCAAACCATTATTGCTAAATTTAATTCTAAAGCAAATACATTTTGTTAAAGTTTAGTTAAACCTAGAAAAACAATTCACTAAACCGTTTTAGAGATATTTTTTAGTGTATATTTGTAAGCTGAAAATTTAAACAAATTTTTTAACAAACACAATCTTATTATGAAAAAACTACTATTATTTTTGTTTACAGTGCTCCTCTTTGCTACGAGTGCAATGGCGCAACTTACAGGTAACAAAACCATTTCTATTGGCGCGACAGGACCTGATCAGTATCCTACGATAACAGCTGCTATTGCAGATCTGAATTTACAGGGTGTAGGTGCAGGAGGTGTTACTTTTTTAATTGAACCGGGATTTGTAGAGTATATTCCTGCAACCTTATCGATTAATGTAACCGGTACAGCTGCTAACCCTATCATTTTTATGAAAGCTGCTCCGGGGGTTAATCCACTGGTTAAAACCGGTTTTGTGGGAACTAAGCTTCCGTCATCTGTCACGAGTCTTGACGGAATCTGGAACTTATCCGGTTCCGATTATGTAACCATAAATTCAATTGATTTACAGGATACGAATACAGTAAGTGCAACCACCACCATGGAATATGGCTATGCTTTATTCAAAGCAAGTAAAACTGATGGATGTCAGTACAATACCATTCAGAATTGCAGGATAACACTTAAAAATATTAATGATATTGCTGGTGTAGGTGGGTCAGGTGCTGGTTCGAACGGTATCGCTATCTACAACTGCCGCAAAGATTCTACTTTTGCCCTGACTATTACTTCACCTTATGGAGGTAACTCTTATAATAAAATTTACACTGATACTATAACTGGTGCTTATAATCCGATAACTTTTATAGGTTCCAACAATGCGGCTCCTTATACCAATGCTGACAGGGGTAATGATATAGGTGGTAGTTCAGCTGCTACCGGTAACTATATTTATAACTTCGGAAGTGCAGGTACTGTAAGTGCTATTAATGCTATCTTCCTGAAGGAACAATATGATTTTAATGTTTCCTATAATACGATTATAAATAATAATGGAAGCTGGGTTAATCCAACTCAAACCTTACATGGTATTTTTGCCAATCAATCCTCCAGTGGAGCCAGTGGTAACATTAATAATAATACTATTACGCTTAAATTCGGAGGAACTACTAATAGTGTATATGCTATTGAAAACAATGCAGGTGCTTCTGGATCATTGAATACAATTAATATTAATAATAATACTATTCTAAACTGTACAACTCCATTAATTACGTCAGGAGCATGGTATGGTATATGGAATAACTCCACTGCTACCTGTGCTTATCTTAATATGAACAACAATACTTTTCTCAATGATACCATCAATAACAATTCCAGTGGTGGTGTATATCTGATCATTAACAATGCCGCTGTAACTGCTTCAGTTAATATCAATAATAATACGCTTAGTAACACATGGATAGCTGCTGCTCCTTCAGGAATATTTTATGGAATCGGTAATACTGCCAGTACTGGAAGCGTGAATATGAATAATAACTCTTTTGCAAATATCACAAGACCAGGAACCGGTATTGCCTATATGATTTTTAACTCCGCAGTTGTTACTGGTGCAGGACTTAGTGTCAGCAACAATACCTGGACCAACCTTTCTATTGCTACTACAGGAGATGTGTTATTAATACATAACAACAATGCAACCAATAATATAACCGTTAGCAATAATGCCATAGTGGGTAGTTTTGCCAAAACAGGCGCAGGTGGTAGTTTCAAGGGTTATTATGACTTTGGTTCTCCAACCGGAGGCGTTGCTACGTTTAACAATAATAATTTTTCCAATATTTCTGTAACAGGTGCTACTACTTTTTATGGTATACAACATTATACCAGTGTTTCGCAAAAAATGGTTTACACCAACAATACAATTTCAAATATAAGCGGAGGTAGTTCTCCACTATATGGAATATTTCAGGGTTATGGATTTCCAGGATGTAATGTGAGCGGAAATATTATTTCAAACTGGACAGGAAGCGGAACAATGTATGGTATTTATGTTGGGAACACAACTGCTCCTGGTTCACTGGAAGTATACAACAATACTATCAGTGGTCTGATTTCTACCGGTGCAGTTACCAATTATGGTATCTATAGTAATCTTGGAACATTGAACCGGATTTATCAGAACAATATATTCAATATTGAAGTAAATAATGCTGCAGGTATTGTTTATGGTATTTACAATACAGGAGGAACTTTGGTAAATATTTTTAATAATTTTATTTCAGATTTAAGAACTCCTGTTGCAACCGGAGCAAATGCAATTTCCGGGATTTATATTTCCGGTGGAACTACTGTAAATGCTTATTACAATACTGTTTACCTGAATGCAACAAGTACTGGTGCAACTTTTGGAAGTTCAGGTTTGTATAAATCAAGTACAACAACCAGCAACATCAGTAACAATATTATTGTAAATGTTTCCTCATTTGGAGCAACCAGTGGAAGTACTGTTGCCTTCAGATGGTCAGGTGCTTATAATGCTACTTATTACAATGCACTTTCAAACAATAATAATTTTTATGCTGGAACACCTTCTGCTACAAATTTGATTTTTTATGATGGAATCAATGCTGATCAGACCATAGCTGCATTCCAGGCCAGGGTTACAGGGCGTGACGCTCAATCATTCAGTGAATCAACTACTCCATTTGTAAATGTTGCTACCACTCCTTATGATCTTCATTTACTTACTTCAACTCCTACCCGATGTGAAAGTGGTGGAATGCCGATTACAGGATATACAGTTGACTTTGACGGAAACACCCGCTCTGCAACATTTACCGATGTTGGTGCCGATGAAGGTAGCTTTCAAATGACGGATCTTAACGGACCTTCTATTGTTTATACACCAGCTTTAAATACAGGTCTTCCATCCAATATGCTTGTTGCAACCATCACCGATCCGAGTGGAATTCCTGTTTCTGGTGCATCAATGTTATATTGGAAAATTGGTGCATTGGGTAGCTGGCAACCTGGTTCTCAGGGTAATGCTATTGGTAATGATCAGTTCTCTTTCGATTTTGGAAATAGTGCCAATATCGGTGATACTGTATATTATTATGTAGTTGCTCAGGACAATCTGAATAATGTAAGTGCCAATCCAAATACCGGCATAGGTGCGCTCACTGCCAATCTTCCCGCAGCTGCTTCACCACCCACCACACTTAATTGGTATAGACAACTTGCCACTATCTCCGGGAACTTCACAATTGATAATACACTGACTACAGATACGATTGCCGGAAATTTTAATAATTTTACAGATGCTGTAAATTATTTGAACCCAAAAGGACTCTCTGGCCCGGTTGTATTTAATGTAGCCAATAGTCAGGTATTTAATATGAGTTGTGCTACTGGTGGTGCTGCTGTAAAAATTACCAATACAACTGCAAGTGCTGCCAATACTATTAGTTTTGTTAAAACTCTAGGAGGCAGTAATCCAGTAATCAGTGTTACCGGAAGTACAGGTACCGAATATGGTATCTGGATCAATGGGGCTGATTATGTAACTTTTGATGGTATAGACATCAAAGATGCCGGGACTGCATTGGAAAATGGAATTTATTTAAGTGGAACTGCTACCGATGGATGTAATTACAATACTTTTAAAAATGCAAATATCATATTAAGCAATACCAGTGCAAATACAAATCCTACCGGTGTTTATCTGCTTTCTACTGCTACTTCGTTAAGTGGAAGAAATACCTATAATAAATTTTATAACAATACAATCAGCAATGCATTTTATGGCTGTAAATTAGTAGGAACATCCGGATTTTATGATGTTAAAAATGAAATAGGTACTGAATCCGGCGGAAGAAGTGTAATTAAAAATTTGGGTTATGGTGCATCCAATACTTTAAGAGGGGTTGAAATTTCATTCCAGGATAGTTTACAAGTATTCAATACCCTTTTAGATAGTTTAAGAACAACATTGTCTGGCGGATTAATTGGAATTCAAATGGCTGGTGCTTCTTCTAACTTTAACATTTACGGAGATACACTCAGTAATTTTATTGGTGTTGAAAATTATGGGTTTAACTTTCCAAGTGCCAGTTTGGGAACCAACTTTATGCATCATTGTGTGATCAAAAACTTTGTTGCAACCAGTGGCAATGCCAACATATTTAGAGATGAAGGAAGTCCTTTGGGAACGCTTTATTGTTATAACAACGAAATTACCAATATTAAGAATTCTGGAGGTGGTGTTGAAGTATTTTATATTAATAGCAACACCAATATTCATCTTTATAACAATAAAATTTATGATTTAAGTGCTACAACATCTGCTCAAGCAATGTTGTTAGCTATTAATACTATTTCTAATATTTACAATAATTATATTTACGACATCAAAGCACCCACGAGTTCATCTTCTCCAAATATTGCAGTAAGGGGAATTACTTGTAATACAAGTTTGACTTCTAAAATATATAATAATACTATTTTTCTGGATTATACCTCTTCGAATGCTTCCAATACTTCAGCCTGTCTGTATATTGGATCTTCTAATGCTAATGTTGATATCAGAAACAATATTTTTATAAATAAATCTAATATGACAACAGGAACCAGAGCAGTTGCTTTATGGGCCACTACTTCTTATTCTGTTGTTGCTGCTACTTCGAATAACAATGTTTATTATGCAGGTGGACCAGGAAGTACAAAAAATCTTATTTTCTATGATGGTACATCAACTGGCTCTGATCAAACGATTGCGGCTTATAAAGCCAGAATGCAAACCAAGGAACAAAATTCTTATTCAGAACTTCCTCCTTTTATGGCTGTTGCCAGTCCATATGATTTGCATATGAATCCCGCTGTACCATCTATTACAGAAGGTGGTGGACAAGCGATAGCCGGATATACAACAGATTTTGACGGAGATTTACGCAATGCAACAACACCTGATATTGGTGCTGATGAATTTAACGGAACTCCTGCTGCTGCAATGACGTATACTTCTTCTACACTTACTCAGACCACTACTGATTTAGTTATAAAAGGTACTACCAATACACAGATTGTTGGAATTGAAGTTGTTACTACTGGTTTGACTTCTCCTGTAAATATTACCGAATTTGTAATGAATACAGCCGGAACAGCTAGTCCTGTTACCGATTTTGTAAATGCTAAAATTTACTATACCTATAATTCTCCTTTATTCACAACTGCAACTCAATTCGGAACAACCGTAGCTTCACCTTCAGGTGCATTTACTGTAAGTGGTACACAAACACTTGAACCGGGAACCAATTATTTCTGGTTAACCTATGATGTAACTGCAACAGCCACTCATGCTAATACACTGGATGCAAGCTGTACTACCATTAAAGTAGACGGAGTTGACAGAATTCCTTCTATAACAAATCCAACAGGAAGCCGGAGTATATTAAGTACGATGATAGGAACCTATACTGTTGGAACAGGTGGTGATTTTGCCAAACTATCCAATGCATTTACTACTGCCAATACATTGGGTTTAACTGGTAATGTTACCCTTAATATCATTAGTAATATTACAGAAACTGCCACTGCTTCATTGAACCAATGGGTTGAAACACCTGTGTCCAGTAATTTTACTTTGACTATCAATCCAATCGGAAATGATACGATTAGTGGCAGTATTGCCAGTGCACTTATTAAATTAAACGGAGCTGACAGAGTAATTATCAATGGTTTGAATACCGGAGGTAACAGCCTTACCTTGAGAAATAATGCAACTTCTTCAGCTGCAGTAATCTGGTTGGCAAGTCAGGGAAATGCCCTGGGTTGTACAGATGTTTCATTGAAAAACTTAAACCTTATCGGAGGTAGCACTGCTTCCACTTCTGTCCATGGTATTTATGCAGCCGGTACTACTGCTGTTTCAACTACTGTAGGTGGTGCTGACAACGATAACCTTACCATAGAAGGAAATACGGTAAATAATATCGGTTATGCAATTTATGTAAGAGGTTTGCCTAATACTATCTATAAACTGGATAATCTGCTTATTAAAAATAATACTGCCAATGCTTTTTATATGAACGGTATTAGTGTTATTGGAGCAGTTTCCCCTGTTATACGTGAAAACAATATTAATTCTACCATTACTTATACCGGTACCAAAAAAGGTATTGTGCTTGAAACCAGTCAGGCAGCTACTATCTTTAAAAACAAAATTTATATTACAAATGGTACTACAATGATGGGTATTCATCTGTATCAGGATACCGCTACTGTAGCTACTCATGGTTATGTTTACAATAATTTTGTATCACTTCAGCAAGGTGGAGCTACTGCTGCTTATGGTTTCAGATTAGAGACCGATATGTATTATGATATTTTAAATAATTCAATTAATGTATCTGGAACGAGCAGTACCGATTCAAGAGGTATCAATCCAACTTCAGGAAGTGCAAATATTCAGGTAATCAACAACAATATTGTTTGTAACAGACATCCTGTATATTACGAAGGTACTGCTTCTACTAATTCGGTATCCACCTCCAATTACAATAATATTTATTCTACTGCAGGTATTTATACTTATTATAATGGAATAGCATGGAAAGTAGTTTCCACTGTTGATTCCCTGGCTTTACTCACAGCTAAGGATGCCAATTCTATCTCAGTTAATCCTTTCTATTTAAGTGTAAGTGATTTACATGCCACTAATGTCTTATTGTATAAAAAAGGAACTTCTATTGCTTTGGTTAATGATGACATTGATGGTCAAACCAGAAATGCTTTACCTACTATTGGTGCCGATGAAATATTCCCACCCAATAATGATGCAGGTATTATTGAAATGCCAACGCTAACCGGACTTTGTCCGGGCAGTTCAGCCATTATGAATATTAAACTGAGGAATTATGGTATCGATACCTTAACTTCTGTCATTGTAAACTGGGATATCAACGGAGTTACACAAACACCCTATGCATTTACAGGTGGAAGTCTGGCACCGGCTGTTAATTCAGTTACTATAAATATTGGTAGTTTTACAATACTTGCCAATACAGCTTATACAATTAAAGTATGGACTACTTTACCTAATGGACAGTTAGATACTGTAGCAGTTAATGATACCATGACGATTACTAATTTATATGCTTTACTTGCAGCCGGAACATATTCCATCTATAATGGTGCTGTATATCCTGATTATAATAATGTTACTGCTGCTGTGAATGATTTAAAACTGAAAGGTATTTGTGGTCCTGTGATATTCTCTATCAACGACAGTACCTTCTATGGAAATTATGATTTAACTTCCATTTTGGGTGCTTCTGCAAGCAATACCATCACCTTTACTTCTGCTTCCAATGACAGTACTAAAGTTATATTAACCTATGCCGCTACTGCTGCTGCCAATAATTATATATTTAAATTAAATGGTGCAAAATATGTGACGATTAAAAAGCTGAAAATGCAAAATACAGGGACTACCTATACCAATGCCGTTACTATAACCAATTCGGCTACCAATAATAATATAGAGTCAAATTATTTTGTAGCTTCAACAGGAACGATGGGTGTTAACTCAGGAGCTACCAATAATCTGATTAGTCTTATAGATGTAAACAGCCATAATAATATAATTACAGGAAACAATCTGCAAGGTGGAAGTTTCGGTATTTATTCCGGTGGGAATTCAACAACCCAAATAAATGGAATGGAAATCAGAAAGAATAGAATTACAGGATATGGTTATACCGGTATTTATGTTACTTACACAAGATCATCGGTTATAGATTCAAATTATATTGAATCAATACTACCTGTTACTTCAGGTACCATTTCAGGTTTGTACTTAACCTATATGTATGATAGCTTGAAAATTACAAGAAATGTGATTAATCTATCAAATATTTCCGGTTCAACTTCTTCAAATTGTATTTATTGGGCTAATTCAAATAACTCGCTTACAACTAAGCCTTTGGTTGCCAATAATATGATTTCATTGATCAGTACTGCCAGCGGTACTACTTATGGCTTACGTTTCTATCCAACAACTAATGTCAGAATTTACAATAATTCATTTTATGTAAACGGTGTTAATACCACTGATACCCGTGCAATTAATATAGCAGCTGGTAGTAGTGGTGCTCATGAGATTATCAATAATTCGATACAATCAAATTATTCACTTATAGTAATTGAAACAGCGAGTGTTGCTTCGATTAACAATAATAATTATTATACAACCAATGTTACAAATGCTTATAATTATTTAACAAGCTATGCAACTTTAGCAGCATTTCAGGCAGCGCTTCCTGTGGGTTCAGGAAAGGATTCATTGTCCAATACTTTAAATCCAATGTATCTGTCAACTACCAATTTGCATGTAAGTCAGTTGTCAGGTTTGAATGCCGGAGGAAAACCATTGGCAGCCGTTCCGACAGATATTGATGGCAGTCTCAGGAATTTAAACTTTCCTGATATTGGAGCCGATGAATTTAATCCTTTGGCTGTAGATGCCGGAATTGTTGAGATTCCTAATTTAACAGGTTTGTGTCCGAATACCTTTGTAAATGTAACGGTTAAACTAAGAAACCAGGGTACAGATACCTTAACTACCGTTACGGTTAACTGGACATTAAACGGTATACTTCAACCACCATTTACCTATAATGGAATTTTAGCTCCTGCAGCCATTTCTATTCCTATCTATATGAACGATTTCCAGATTTTAGCCGGGACTTCCTATACTTTAAAAGCATGGACTTCAATGCCCAATGGACAAATTGATCTGAATCCTGCAAATGATACACTGGGAATCAGCAATGTATATGCTGCAATGACAGGTAGCTATACCATCGGTGGAGCTTCCTTTGATTATCCGGATGTTGTAGCTGCTGTGAATGATTTAAATATTAAAGGTGTATGTGGACCCGTTGTATTTAATATTCAACAGGGTACTTATACCGGTAGTTTTGTAATTAATGCTATATCTGGTGCTTCAGCAACAAATAATATTACATTCAAATCTTATCATAATGACAGTACATACGTAACGCTGATTCCTACTCTTCCTACGACCAATGCAGCAGATAATTATCTGGTAAGACTTAACGGAGCTAAATATATTACTTTCAAGAAACTTACATTTACGGTTTCTGCCAGTCCATTGTATGGAAAATTAATAAGAATGGAAAACAGTGCTTCCAATATATCTATTTTAAACAATGTATTTAATGGTACTCAATATACAGGATATGCCGGTACTGCTAATAATCAGACTGCTGCTGATACAACTTTGCTTATGATTTCTATTACAGGATCACAAATGAATAATATATTAATCAGCAATAATGTGTTTAATTATGGAATTGAAGCTATGAATATCATTGGAGTTTCTACCAGTTTATTAAATAATAACATTGTTGTCAGTTATAATAGATTCTACGATCAGTCATGGAGAACTGCAAATTTCAATAAAATAGATGCTTTGGAATTTTATAATAATACACTTACCAATTCAATGACAAATACCACAAGTATGGGGGTTTTTCTGAGTCAGGTTGTAAATAAATGGAAATTCTATAACAATACGATCGCATTTAACGGTGGAAATAAATGTTTAGAATCTTGGTATTGTAATGGTTCCTATAACAATCAGGCATTGTTCTATAACAATATGATTTCTCAGGGAGGAGCCAATTGTGGACACATGGTTGATTTTGCAAATGGAATAAATATTAAATTCTATAACAATTCTTTCAACAGATATGCAACTACTGCCGGTGAAACATTTTTCTTTAACGCATATTCTGATATAGCAGGACAAAGAAGTGACACCTTGTATTTTTATAACAACATATTCACAAACTCAGCTAATACTGCAGCCTATTTGTTTATGTTTGGTGGTAGCTCAGGATCTGGTGTTATGGGTACAGTATTCTATTTCAATAATAACAACTATTATACGATTGGAACAAAATTCTGCAAAAAATCTTCTACTGACTATGGCACGCTGGCTTTATGGAAAGCAGCAACCGGACAGGATGGGCTTTCTTTAAACCTGAATCCTACGTTTGTAAGTAATGCTGATTTACATATTAATAATTTCTCATTGATAGCAAGCGGTGCTAATCTTACAGAAGTAACTACCGATATTGACGGTAAACCAAGGTTTACACCTCCTACGATAGGTGCTCATGAGCTTGCACTCCTTACAACGGATATGTCTGCAACTGCCCTTTTTGCTCCAAACAGCACAATTGGATGTTATTCAAATGCAGAACCCGTTACCGTAACTGTAAGAAACAATGGTATCAATACCATAGATTTTGCAGTAACACCGCTGACAGTGACTACCAATATTTACGGTACCGTCTATAATACATTGACTGCAGTGGTAAATACAGATACCCTTGCACCAAATGCTATCTTAAATGTAACCATGAGTTCTACTTTGGATATGAGTACACCTGGTGTTTATAAATTCAAAGCTGCTGTAAGTATGAACGGAGATGGATTTGCCGGTAATAATGTAACAGATACTATTTATAAAACCAAAATTGCATTGGGTGCAGGTTCAATAATCGGTGCTCCTACAACGCTTTGTTTTTCAGGCACACCATTGTTTACACTTTCAGGCAATACGGGTGGAAATATTCAATGGCAGTCATCTACAGTTAGCTATAGCGGTCCATGGACCAATGTAGGAACACTCAATACTTCCACCTATTCACCGGTGGTTACTGCTAATTCTTATTATCAGGCTAAACTGAGCTGTTCAACAGATAGTTTGTTTACCAACGTGGTAACAATCAGTGTAAACGCTCCAGCAGTAGCTTCTACCACTCCTGCCAGCCGTTGCGGAACCGGTAGTCTTACACTGGGAGCCACTGCATCCTCCGGAGTTCTGAAATGGTACAATGTAGCTACAGGAGATACTGCCATCGGAAGTGGTACATCATTTACTACCCCAAGTTTAAGCGTTTCCAAGACTTATTATGTAGATGCTGAAATTGGTGCGAATGTTGCTGCTACCGTTACATTGGGTAGTGGTTCTTCAACAACCAGTACAATGGGAGTTACACCTTATGGTTCTTATTATGAAGGTGCACGTGAACAATACCTTGTGCTGGCAAGCGAATTGACTGCATTGGGAATCGTTGCCGGAAATATTTCTACAATTGCATTTAATGTTGCTACCTCAGGTAATTATGTACAGAATAATTTTGCAATTAAAATGGCAGCTACTGCAAACACTGTCCTTTCAGGTGCATATGGAACGCCAACTGGAAGTTTCACCACTGTGTATTCAATTCCACAATTGACAATTCCTCCTACAGGCTGGAATACCTACACATTTACAACACCTTTCTTCTGGGATGGTGCTTCAAATGTTTTGGTTGATATCTGTCACGATAATGATATTAGCAATAGTTGTGCATCGTGTTTCAGTACATCTTCTACTGTTTATTATACTGCAACAAGTTTTAATTCCTGTTTTGGAAGTTATGGTGATAATGTTCAGAGTTGTGGTGTTACAGCTACATCTACTTTGTCATCAACCTATTATAAATATCGTCCGAATATGAAGTTTACTGGTTTATCTAATGGTATTTGTGCCAGCGTACGTCAGGCTGTTGAAGCTACTATTATACCACCGGCAGTAGGTGGAACCGTAAGCGGATCTCAAACTGTATGTTCAAATAGTTTACCATCTGATATAAGTCTCAGTGGAAACTTCGGAAATGTCGTCAAATGGCAGAAATCTGCAGACATTGCATTTACTTCTCCTGTTAACATTGCCAATGCCACTACTACATTAACAGGTGCTGAAATGGGAATGGTGTCAGCAACTACTTATTTCAGAGCCCATGTTCAGAATACATGCGGGGTAGATGCTTATTCTTCTCCTGCTACCATCAGCATTTTAGCTGCACCAAGTCTGGATGCTACCGACAATATTGCACCTAATTCAGCCAAGATTCACTGGACCAGTACAGCAAGCGGATTCGACGTAGAATACGGAGAAGCTCCTTATAGTTTCACAGGTTCACCTAATGGTAGTTCGCTTACTACTTTCTTATCTGTCTCTGGTTTAAATCAGATTACCACCTATCAGTTTAAAGTAAGAGCTACCTGTGCAGGTGGAGGTTACACTGACTGGTCAACAATTGGATCTTTTACAACTACTACAAATCCAACTCCTGGTTTATGGATAGGTGCTGTAAGTACTGACTGGATGGATACCTTAAACTGGAGCGACAATATGATACCCGGTGCAACAGTGAATGTTGTGGTACCTGCTGCGGCTCCTTATCAGCCACATGTTACTACTATTACCGCTGCCGAGTGTATGAATCTGACAATCAACAATGCTGCCAGTTTAACGATAGATGCTCAAAAAGCATTAAAAGTTAACGGAACTATTGTCAATAATGCCGGTGCCAACGGTTTGGTGTTAAAAGCCAAAGCCGGTAGTGCTACGGGTAGTTTGAACCATACAACCTCTGGTATTCAGGCTAAGGTTGAAGTATTTATTCCTCATTATGTAGCTGATGAATACCATATGCTGGCTGCTCCTGTTGATGGACAGGCGATTAATCCTAACTTCAATGTGTTGGATGGTTTCTATACCTGGAATGAATTGGGCGGTTTATGGACAGCTTATACTGATCCTGATTTCAGTACAGTAAACGGGGGAAGTCTGAATTTTGTTCCAGGCAAAGGCTATGCCGTTTCCTATCCTGATACAGTTACAAAAACCTTTACAGGTGTGCTTAAACAAGGCAATTTCGGGCCTATTGCACTAACCAATACGTTAACTTCAACATATCCCGGATGGCATTTTGTAGCTAATCCTTATCCATCACCCATTGATTGGGATTTGGTTACAACCAACGGTTTATGTAACGACCTGGATGACCAGGGTGCTGGTGGTGGCAATTTCAATATCTGGATATGGAATCCTGATCCATTGGTTGGTAACTATGGTATATATCAATCTAACGGTTCTACTAACAGTATTAGTAATATTATCCCGATTGCTGAAGGATTCTGGGTCAAAGCAAACAGTAGTGCTGCAACCTTTGGTCTGGATAACACAGTAAGATTGATTGATAATTTATCAGCTCCACTTTACAAAGCTGCTACTGCTGTTACTGACAGGGTTCGTCTGAAAGTTACAGGAACAGCCAATAGCTTTAGTGATGAAATGCTGGTTAAATTTGGTAATATCACTGATCAGAAAGGCGCACAGAAAATGTTCAGTTTGTATGCAACTGCACCGAATTTGTATTCACCAAAAATGAGTAAAAACTGGAGTATTAATAACCTTACTACGATAGCTCAACATCCAATTGTACCCATTAGTTTTAAAGCCGGTGCCGATGGAAATTATACCATTCATGCCAGTGAATTAAGCAGTTTTGCTACGCCAACCTATATTTATCTGAAAGACCTGGCTACCAATATGATTACGGATCTGAATCAACATCCTGATTATACTTTTGCAGCGAGCACTACTGATAATGCCAACCGCTTCCAATTGATATTTGCTTTGTCACCATTGGGTATTTCAAATAATGCATCGATCACTACCAATATTTATTCAAACAACAGCAGTATTTATATCAATAGCAGTGAAACAGTTAAATCAATCGCTATTTACAATACATTGGGACAATTGATCAGAACCGTTGC